>NZ_JBEZXR010000022.1:0-110934 GCF_040638135.1 Streptomyces sp. NPDC026673
ACATCCCCATCACACCCCGCCACCCCCCAACCAATAATAGGTGATTGGAGTTCAGACGGGTGCTCTCCCGATCCCCCGCCCTCGGCTGATCCGTCCGCGCTGCGCCCGGAGGGCTGACCCCCCCGCGGCCCGCCGCACCCGGGGTCCCGGCGGGCCGTCATGCCGATGCCCGTGTGAGCAGCCGCTGCCGCGCCTCCATGAGGGCGAAGCCCAGCAGGTTCAGGCCGCGCCACTGCGCGGGGTCGGCCGCGCGCTCGTCGTCGGCGGCCAGGCCGATGCCCCATATGCGGTCGACCGGGCTGGCCTCCACCAGCACGCGCGAGCCCGTGCCCAGCAGATAGTCGCGCAGCGCCGGGTCCTGGCCGAACTTGGCGACGTTGCCCGCCACGACCAGTTCCTCGCGCCCGCGCTCCCAGGTCTCGTTGTCGAAGCCGCGCACCTGGCGCCCGAGCTTCTTCGCGGCGTGCGGATGCGGAGCGGCGAGGATCGCCGCGAGGGCCCGCTCGTCGTCGAAGAGCCGGGCCTTGCCCGCCATCATCCAGTGCTCCGCCGTGGCGTAGCCGATGCCGTCGACGGTGAACTCCGAGGGCCACCACTGGCTCAGGCAGCCCGCGCCGACGCTGCCGTCGCGCTGCGGCTGATGGCCCCAGAAGAAGAGGTACTTGGGCCGGACGCCGCGCGCGGTCAACTGCGTCAGCGCCACGCGCGAACGCGCGTCGCGGGGTTCGGTGATCTGCGTCTGGCTCATGTCACCGACGGTAGCGCCCGGGTCCGACAACGCGCCGCGGCGTTCCCCGTTCACCCTCGCGCCGTACTCAGCAGCTTCGTCACGACCCGGTCCAGCGCCGCGAGTTCCTCCGCGTCCAGTTCCAGCAGGCCCGGCGGGGGAGTGCCCAGGATGCGGTCGGCCTCCGCCGCCGCGGCGGCACCGGCGGGCGTGACGCTCACGAGCTTGCGCCGCCGGTCCCGCGGGTGCGGCGTACGGTCCACCAGCCCCCGGCGGGCGAGGTCGTCGACGACCAGGGTGACGTACGGGCGGTCCGTCATGAGGTCGGCGGCGAGGTCGCCCGGGGTCACGGGGGCCAGCGCGATCCGGCGCAGCGCCTTGACCCGGAAGAAGCTCATGCCGAGGGCCTCGGCGACCTCGCGGCGGCGTTCGTTGCGTTCGAGGACGAGCGTGCGCAGGTTGCGCCACACACGGGTGGCCGCGGCCTCGTTCACCGGGCCCCCACCGGTTCCCGGCCCGCGTCCGCGCTGAGCCGCTCGGCGGCACGCAGGGCCGTGCCCGCCGCCCACCGGCCCGAGGTCAGCCACCCCAGCGCCAGGATCGCCGCACCGCAGCCCGTGATGATCCACCACGCCGTGAGGTCGAGCCCGGCGGCGAGCGCGGCGCCGATGACGGCGACCCCCAGCGACTGGCCGACCTGCCGGCTGGTCGAGGCCACCGCCGCGGCGACCCCGGCCTGGGAGCGCGGCATGCCGGAGACGGCGGTGTTGGTGATCGGCGCGTTGACGAAGCCGAAGCCGATGCCGAACAGGACGTACGCGGTGAACAGCTTCGCGTCCGAGGACGTCGCGTCCAGCGCGGCGAACATCACGCCGCTCGCGGTGGTGGCCGCGCCCGCCAGCAGCAGCGGCAGCCGCGGCCCGTGGCTTCCGACGATGCGCCCGGACAGCGGGGCGCAGACCAGGGCCATGGCGGCCATCGGCAGCAGGTGCAGGCCGGCGTCCAGGGCGGACATGCCGCGCTGGTCCTGCAGGTACAGGGTGTTCAGGAAGAGGAAGCCGGCGAGGGCCGCGAAGGCGCTCACCGCTATCACGGTCGCCCCGCTGAAGGGCGCGCTGCGGAAGAAGCGGGGGTCGATCAGCGGTTCCTTGCGCCGCCGCTCGTACGCGATCAGGCCCACGGCCGAGCAGAGCGCGAGCACGAGGCAGCCCACGATGATCGGGGAGCCCCAGCCCGCCGCGGGGGCCTCGATGATCGCGTACGTCACCGAGCCGAGCAGCGCGATGACCAGCAGCTGCCCGATCGGGTCGATCCGGCGCGCCCGGGGGGCGCGGGACTCGGGGACGTACAGCGCGGTGAGCACCAGGGCGAGCAGGCCGATGGGCAGGTTGATCCAGAAGACCGAGCGCCAGCCGACCGACTCCACGAGGGCGCCGCCGATGATCGGGCCGGCCGCCATGCTGATGCCGACGACGCCGCCCCAGGCCCCGATCGCCCGCGCGCGCTCGCGCGGATCGGTGAAGACATTGGTGATGATCGACATCGCGACGGGGTTGAGCATCGAGCCGCCGATCGCCTGCAGCATGCGGAAGACCACCAGCCACTCCAGGCTGGGCGCGATGCTGCACAGCCCGGAGGCGACGGTGAAGATCACCAGGCCGGTGCGGAAGATCCGCCGCCGGCCGATGCGGTCGGCGGTCGAGCCGGAGAGCATGAGCAGCGAGGCCAGCACGAGCGTGTAGGCGTCGATGGTCCACTGCAGGCCGGAGATCGAGGTGTCCAGGTCCCGGCGCATGGCCGGCAGCGCGACATTGAGGATGGTGTTGTCGAGACTGACGATCAGCAGGCTCATGCAGCAGATGGCCAGCACCAGCAGTCGTCTGCGCCGGCTCAGCTCGGGCATCGGCCGTTCCCGTCTCCGCGGTCGGTGCGGTCGGTGGACCGCACCGGTGGATTGATTGTATGTGTGTAACCATTTCACGCTACACCAAACCCGGCCCGGTGATACGGGAGAATGGTCGGCATGACTGCTGACGCCACCGCTCCCGCACTCCGCATCGGCCCGCACACCGTGTGGCCGCCGGTGGAGCTGGCGCCGATGGCCGGGATCACCAACGCGCCGTTCCGCACGCTCTGCCGGGAGTTCTCGGGCGGCAAGGGGCTCTTCGTCTCGGAGATGATCACCACCCGGGCCCTCGTCGAGCGCAACGACAAGACCATGCAGCTGATCCACTTCGACGCGGGCGAGAAGCCGCGCTCCATCCAGCTGTACGGGGTCGACCCGGTCACCGTCGGCAAGGCGGTCCGGATGATCGTCGACGAGGACCTCGCCGACCACATCGACCTGAACTTCGGCTGCCCGGTCCCGAAGGTGACCCGCCGGGGCGGCGGGTCGGCGCTGCCCTTCAAGCGCAACCTGCTCCGCTCGATCCTGCGCGAGGCGGTCGGCAACGCCGGCGACCTGCCGGTCACCATCAAGATGCGCAAGGGCATCGACGACGACCACATCACCTACCTGGACGCCGGCCGGATCGCGGTCGAGGAGGGTGTCACCGCCGTGGCGCTGCACGGCAGGACCGCGGCCGAGCACTACGGGGGCACGGCCGACTGGGAGGCGATCGCCCGGCTCAAGGAGCACGTCCCGGAGATCCCCGTGCTCGGCAACGGCGACATCTGGAGCGCCGAGGACGCGGTCCGGATGATGCGGGAGACCGGCTGCGACGGCGTCGTCGTCGGCCGCGGCTGCCTCGGCCGGCCCTGGCTCTTCGGCGACCTCGTGGCCGCCTTCGAGGGCGGCGGCGCCCCCGCCGCCCCGACGCTGCGCGAGGTCGCCGGCGTGATGCGGCGCCACGCCGAGCTGCTGGGGGAGTGGCTGGGTGACGAGGAGCGCGGCGTCATCGACTTCCGCAAGCACGTCGCCTGGTACACCAAGGGCTTCTCCGTCGGCTCGGAGATGCGCCGCAAGCTGGCGATGACCTCCTCCCTCGCCGAACTCGAGGCCCACCTCGCCGATCTCGACCTGGACCAGAAATGGCCGGATGGCGCCGAAGGGCCGCGCGGCCGGACGGCCGGGACCAAGCGCGTGGTGCTCCCCGACGGCTGGCTGAAGGACCCCTACGACTGCTCGGTGGTCGTCGGCGCCGACGCCGAGTTGGACACTTCGGGCGGCTGAGGATGTTTCCACTGCCGTCACGGGCGTCCGGGGAGTAAGACGGAGGGCGCGGCGGGCGAGTGATTCTCGCCACGCCTGATAGGGGTATCGCTCAGATGAGCGGCCTGAGTGTCACCACACCTCTCCAATGACTGGCACTGGGTGCCATCGTTGTCGCGGCCAGATGGTCAAGTCATCCCTCACGTGGAGTGACCGGCTCCGAGTGTGCCGATCACGTGGAGAGAGCATGTGTTCGACGGTTGAACGCATCGGATGCTCACCCGGAAGGGCGCCATGACTTTCGATCTCTCGGCGGATGGGTGGTTACGCCCGTGTGACCTGGTGATTGACGTACTGCGGCGCCTTCGAGATGGGTACGCTCCCCGCCGTCAGGGCATCCCGGCCGCGAGGAGCGAGTCCCGTGTCGGAAGAACAAGTAATCCAGAAGTTCGTCTACGACTTCACTGAGGGCAACAAAGACCTCAAGGACCTGCTCGGCGGCAAGGGCGCGAACCTCGCCGAGATGACCAACCTCGGCCTGCCCGTCCCTCCGGGTTTCACGATCACCACCGAGGCGTGCAAGGTCTACCTGGAGTCGGGCGCCGAACCCCCGGCGCTGCGCGACGAGGTGAGTGCGCACCTCGAGGCGCTCGAGCGGAAGATGGGCAAGAAGCTCGGGCAGGCGGACGACCCGCTGCTCGTGTCGGTCCGGTCCGGGGCGAAATTCAGCATGCCGGGCATGATGGACACCGTCCTCAACATCGGCCTGTCCGACGCCTCGGTCACGGGCCTGGCGGCGCAGGCCGGCAACGAGCGCTTCGCCTGGGACTCCTACCGCCGCCTCATCCAGATGTTCGGCAAGACCGTGCTGGGCGTCGACGGCGAACTCTTCGAGGAGGCGCTGGAGGAGGCCAAGCGGGCCAAGAACACCCACGACGACCTCGACCTGGACGCCGGCGACCTGCAGGGCCTGGTCGAGGTGTTCAAGGCGATCGTCGCCAAGGAGACCGGCCGCGACTTCCCCCAGGAACCGCGCGAGCAGATGGACCTCGCGGTCCGGGCCGTCTTCGACTCCTGGAACGGCGAGCGCGCCAAGCTCTACCGCCGCCAGGAGCGGATCCCCGGCGACCTCGGCACGGCCGTCAACGTCTGCTCCATGGTCTTCGGCAACCTCGGCGCCGACTCCGGCACCGGCGTGGCGTTCACCCGCGACCCGGCCACCGGCCACCAGGGCGTCTACGGCGACTACCTGAGCAACGCGCAGGGCGAGGACGTCGTGGCGGGCATCCGCAACACCGTGCCGCTCGCCGAGCTGGAGCAGCTGGACAAGACGTCCTACGACCAGCTGATGCGGATCATGGAGACCCTCGAGACGCACTACAAGGACCTGTGCGACATCGAGTTCACCATCGAGCGCGGCAAGCTGTGGATGCTGCAGACCCGGGTCGGCAAGCGCACCGCGGCCGCCGCCTTCCGCATCGCCACCCAGCTGGTCGACCAGGGCCTGATCGACGAGGCCGAGGCGCTGCAGCGGGTCAACGGCGCGCAACTGGCGCAGCTGATGTTCCCCCGCTTCGACGAGAAGGCGAAGGCCGAGCGGATCGGCTGGGGCATCGCCGCCTCTCCGGGCGCGGCCGTCGGCAAGGCCGTCTTCGACTCGTACACCGCCGTCAAGTGGTCGCGCTCGGGCGAGAAGGTCATCCTCATCCGCCGCGAGACCAACCCCGACGACCTCAACGGCATGATCGCCGCCGAGGGCATCCTCACCTCGCGCGGCGGCAAGACCTCGCACGCGGCCGTCGTCGCCCGCGGCATGGGCAAGACCTGTGTCTGCGGCGCCGAGGAGCTCGAGGTCGACACCAAGCGGCGCCGGATGACCGCGCCCGGCGGGGTCGTCATCGAGGAGGGCGACGTCGTCTCCATCGACGGCTCCTCCGGCAAGGTCTACCTCGGCACGGTGCCGGTCGTCCCGTCCCCGGTCGTGGAGTACTTCGAGGGCCGTATGCACGCCGGGGCCGACGACGCCGACGAACTGGTGCGGGCCGTGCACCGGATCATGGCGTACGCCGACCGGGTCCGCCGCCTGCGGGTGCGCGCCAACGCCGACAACGCCGAGGACGCCTCGCGCGCCCGCCGCTTCGGCGCCCAGGGCATCGGCCTGTGCCGTACCGAGCACATGTTCCTCGGCGAGCGCCGCGAGCTGGTGGAGCGGCTGATCCTCGCCGACACCGACTCCGAGCGCGACAAGGCGCTCTCCGCGCTGCTGCCGCTGCAGAGGTCCGACTTCGTCGAACTCCTTGAGGCGATGGACGGGCTGCCGGTGACCGTGCGCCTGCTCGACCCGCCGCTGCACGAGTTCCTGCCCGACATCACCGAGCTGTCGGTGCGGGTCGCGCTCGCCGAGTCCCGCAAGGACGCCAACGAGAACGACCTGCGCCTGCTCCAGGCCGTCCACAAGCTGCACGAGCAGAACCCGATGCTGGGCCTGCGCGGCGTGCGCCTCGGCCTGGTCATCCCCGGCCTGTTCGCCATGCAGGTACGGGCCATCGCCGAGGCCGCCGCGGAGCGCAAGAACGCCAAGGGCGACCCGCGTGCCGAGATCATGATCCCGCTGGTGGGCACCGTCCAGGAGCTGGAGATCGTGCGGGAGGAGGCCGGGGCCGTGATCGCCGAGGTCGAGGCCGCCACCGGCACCGAGCTGCGGCTCACCCTCGGCACGATGATCGAGCTGCCCCGCGCCGCCCTGACCGCCGCTCAGATCGCGGAGGCCGCCGAGTTCTTCTCCTTCGGCACCAACGACCTGACGCAGACGGTCTGGGGCTTCAGCCGCGACGACGTCGAGGCCAGCTTCTTCACCGCCTACCTGGAGAAGGGCATCTTCGGGGTCTCGCCGTTCGAGACCATCGACAAGGACGGCGTCGGCGCCCTCGTCCGGTCCGCCGCCGCGGCCGGCCGCGCCACCCGGCCCGACCTCAAGCTCGGCGTCTGCGGCGAGCACGGCGGCGACCCCGAGTCCGTCCACTTCTTCCACGAGGTGGGCCTGGACTACGTCTCCTGCTCCCCGTTCCGCATCCCCGTCGCCCGCCTGGAGGCGGGCCGGGCCGCGGCGCAGCGCAAGGGCGGCGACAGCCGGTAGCCCCGGCACGGAAGACCATCTCCAACCCTCACCGGGGGCGGCACCTTTGTGCGAAGGTGCCGCCCCCGCTTCCTCGCCCGGCTACGACCGGAACGGCCCCGGCTACGACCGGAGCGGCCCCGGCTACGACCGGAGCGGCCCCGGCTACGACCGGAACGGGCCGCGCACCTCGTAGGTGATGCCGCCGGTGGAACTGCCGCTCGTGCCGCGCTGGGAGGAGAAGTACAGCCGGGTGCCGTCGGGGGAGAAGGCGGGACCGGTGATCTCCGAGGCGGACTGGCCGTTGACCCGCAGGAACGGGGAGACGACGTCGTCGGGGGTGATCAGGCAGATCTCCATGGTGCCGCCGTCCTCGGCGACGTAGAGGTCGCCGGAGGACGTTCCCGTGATGTTGTCCACCCCCGTCAGCGGGGCGCTGCCCGAGACGAGGGAGTCGTCGTACGCCAGCGCGTAGGTGCCGGCGGCCAGGTCGAGCCGCCAGACGCGGTTGTCGCCCTTGGTGGTGAACCAGACGCTGTCGTCGGCGTAGTGGCAGCCCTCGCCGCCGTTGAACTTCTTGGCGCCGGACACCTGGCTCCGGGTCGCCGTCGGGGAGCCGTCGGGGTCGGGCACGTTCGCCCAGGTGAAGGAGCCCGAGGCGGCGGTGCCGGCGACCAGCACCTGGAGGGTTCCGGCCGACAGGTCGCCCCAGGAGGACGGGATGAACCGGTAGAAGCAGCCGTTGGTCTCGTCCTCGGTCAGGTAGACCACCTTGCGCACGGGGTCGGCGGCGGCCGCCTCGTGCTTGAACCTGCCCATGGCACCGCGGCGGACGGCCGCGGTCACGCCCCGCGGGTCGGTCTCGTAGACATGGCCGAGGCTGACCTCCTCGCACGACAGCCAGGTGTTCCAGGGGGTTCTGCCGCCCGCGCAGTTCTGCCGCGTGCCGGAGAGGACGCGGTAGGCGCCCGTGACGCTTCCCGAGGAGTCGAACCTGACCGCGCTCGCGCCGCCATTGGGGTTGATCTCCGAGTTGGAGACGTAGATCCAGCCGGTGCCGTCGGCGAAGCACGCGCCGCCGTCGGGCGCGCTGTGCCAGGTGTAGGACGTGCCCGGGACGGTCTGGCCGGAGCGGGCGATGACGCGGCTGGTGAAACCGCTCGGCAGCGCGATGCCGTTGGCGTCGGCCGCCAGCAGTGCTCCGTAGGGGCCGGTGCCGGGCTGGGCGGGCGCGGCATAGGCCGCGCCGCGCATCAGGGTGCCGCCGAAGGCGGCCGCCGAGCTGCCGACCACCGCTCCGCGCAAGAAGGTTCGACGTTCCACGATCACTCCAGGGACGACGGGGTGGCCCGCCCGGGACCCATTGCCGCGGGCGGGTCGCGCACCGGAAGGCTAGGGTGCGTCCCCCGACGCGGATGCCAACACAGCGTGAACGCTTGCCCACGGTCCGTCGGATTCACCGGCATGGCTGAGGAAGGGCGAACGACGCGGCCGGCCTGCCCCTCAGCCCGCCGCGGGGAACGCGTAGCGGACGCCCGTCAGCTGCTCCGAGGCCGCCCACAGCAGCTCGCCGGCGCGGTCGTCGCGGGTCCACGGGGCACGCCAGGAGGGGGCGGGGGAGCCGCGCCAGCCCTGGAAGCGGGGGCCGGTGAAGGAGTCGGGGAGGACGCCGGGGGCGGTGGCGGCGTAGAGCAGCGGAAGCGCGCCGGAGTCGGCCGACTGCGCGATCACGCGGTTGCCGAGGTTCACCAGGCGCTCGACGGTCCGGCGGTTCTCCATGCGCGCGGCCCGGGTCTGCAGAGCGGTGTCGGCGTAGCCGGGGTGCGCCGCCGCGACGACGGTGTCGGCGCCGGCCGCCGCCAGCCGCCGGGACAGCTCGTGGACGAAGAGCAGGTTGGCGCTCTTGGAGCGGCCGTACGCGATCCAGCGGCGGTAGCGGCGTTCGCTGTTGAGGTCGCCGGGGTCGATGGTGGCGACGGCGTGCATGCCGCTGGAGACGGTGACGACGCGGGCGCCCGGGGTGGCCAGCAGGCGCGGCAACAGCAGTCCGGTGAGGGCGAAGTGGCCGAGGTGGTTGACGCCGATCTGCGTCTCGAAGCCGTCGGCCGTGGTGCCGTACGGCAGGGCCATCACACCGGCGTTGTTGACGAGAAGGTCGAGGCCGGTCCCGTCGTACTCCGCGGCGAAGCCGCGTACGGAGGAGAGGTCGCCGAGATCGAGGTGGCGGTAGCCGGCGCGGGCGCCGGGCACCTCAGACTTCAGGCGCAGGACGGCCTCCTTGCCGCGTGTCTCGCTGCGGCAGGCGAGCAGGACACGGGCGCCCTTGCGGGCGAGTTCGCGTGCCGTGCAGTAGCCGAGGCCGCTGTTCGCGCCGGTGACGACGGCGGTGCGGCCGCTCTGGTCGGGGATGTCGTTCGCGCTCCAAGCCATGCCGGCCAGCGTAGGGCCGCCGCGCCGCCCCCACGGGCGCGCGGCGGCCCTTCGGCGTCAGGAGTGCGGGGGGCGGTCCTGGCCGGTGCTGCCCGTACCGAACTCGTCGCCCATCTTCTCCTGGGCGGTGTCGACCTGGCGCTGGTACTTCCCGCCGGTCTTCTCGTCCAGCATGTCGCCGCCCTTGTCGATGCCCTTCTGGGCCTGGCTCTCGTGGCCCTTCAGCTTGGCCTTGATCTTGTCGAACATGGACATCGCTGTCCTCCTCGCCGTAAGTGGCACTCCTCTCAGCATCACCGCCCCACCGAAGATCCGCATCCGGAGCCCGTGGGGTGCCGAAACCGCAGGTCAGGTGGGTGGCAAGAGGGTCGGCCGATGGCGCTCGCCCGCATCGCGGCCGGCCGTCGGGCCGGGTACGCGAACCCCGGGGCACCCCGCGCGGCGGCGGCCGCGCCGGACCCGCGTCCGGGTCCGGTGCGACATGCCGTCACCGCTGGGACGGGGCGCACGTCCCGGGGCCGCGGTGCGCGACCGCGGCCCATGCCCGGTACCCCCTGCGCCTGTGCCGGACCGGCGGCCGGTCAGGAGGCGAGGGCCACCCGGCCGCCGATGTCGGCGGTGCCGTCCGGATGGACCCGGGTCAGGATCTGCGAGCCCACGCCCTGCCGTACGTCCAGCGGCCGCGCCAGCTCGGCGGTGAGCACCAGGGCGGCCGCCCCCGTCGCCTCGTCCTCGACGATGCCGTCCCCCCGTCGCGGGAAGGCGCGCGCCCGGACCCGTCCGGCCGCCTCGTCCGCCCAGGCCCAGGCGTACAGCCAGCCCTCCCCGGGCGGCGGTGCCGGCAGCGCGTCCACCTCCGCGGGCGAGCCGAAGCGCTCCGTGCGGCGTCCGGACGCCCACGCGGCCCGCCCGCGGACCCAGGTGAACTCGCCCTCGCTCCACGCCTTCACCTCGCCGGCCGGCGGCCGCAGCACCCCGGCCCCCAGCAGCCACGCCACCCCCACCGTGGGATGTCCCGCGAACGGCAGCCGTACGCTCGGCGTCCAGATGTCCACCACACCCCGCCCGGCGTCGTCCACGAACACGGTCTCGCTGTAGCCGAGTTCGGCGGCCAGGCGCTGCCGCGCCGCCGTTCCGGGCACCGACCCGCCGTCCCGCACGACCCCGAGCAGGTTCCCGCCCCGTCCGTCGGGACCGATGAACACCCGCAGCACCTGAAGATCGACCATGGGCCGATTCAAGCAGGCGCCGCGCCGGTCACCGGGTCCGCACCGCGAAGGCGGGGACGGAGACCGCCTCGTCGTCCAGGCACCGGCCGTCCTCGAGGTCGAAGCGCTGCTTGAGCAGGGGGGACGCGACGAAGGCCCGCCCCTCGGCGGTGGAGCCGAGCAGGCCGCGGGACAGGACGTAGGCGCCGGTGAAGGGGTCGCGGTTGTCGATGGCGTAGAGGCGCCCGTGCCGGTCGGTGAAGAGGGCGGCCTGGCGGCCGTCGGGGAGGAGGGCGGCGACGCCGCGGCCGGGGGTGAGGGCGTCCTGATCGCAGACGGCGAACCAGTCGGCGGTGCCGGGGAGGAGGACTTCGACGGTCATGCGGTGGTGCTCCCTTCGAGGGTGCGGACGGCGAGCACGGGACCGGCGAGCAGGTCGAGGTCGGGCTTGACCTGGTCCCGTTCGGGGACGAACCGGACCGAGGGGTCCGGGACGCCGGGCGCGTTGACGAAGGAGACGAAGCGCCGCAGCTTCTCCGGGTCGCCCAGGGTCTCGGCCCATTCGTCCCGGTAGTTGGCGACGTGCTCGTCCATCAGCTGCTCCAGCTCCTCGCAGATGCCGAGCGAGTCGTGGACGACGACGTCGCGCACGTGGCCGAGCCCGCCCTCGATGCGCTCCAGCCAGCTCGAGGTGCGCTCCAGCCGGTCGGCGGTGCGGATGTAGAACATCAGGAAGCGGTCGATGAGCCGGATCAGCCCGGCGTCGCTCAGGTCCTGGGCGAGCAGGTCCGCGTGGCGCGGGGTGGCACCGCCGTTGCCGCCGACGTACAGGTTCCAGCCGGTGGCGGTGGCGATGACGCCGAAGTCCTTGCTCTGCGCCTCCGCGCACTCGCGCTGGCAGCCGGAGACGGCCGACTTGAGCTTGTGCGGGGAGCGCAGGCCCCGGTAGCGCAGCTCAAGGTCGATCGCCATGCGGACGCTGTCCTGGACGCCGTAGCGGCACCAGGTCCGCCCCACGCAGGACTTCACGGTGCGCAGCGCCTTGCCGTACGCGTGCCCGGACTCGAAGCCGGCGTCCACCAGCCGGGCCCAGATCATCGGGAGCTGCTCGACCCGGGCGCCGAAGAGGTCGATGCGCTGACCGCCGGTGATCTTGGTGTAGAGCCCGAAGTCACGGGCCACCTCGCCGATCACGATCAGCTTCTCCGGGGTGATCTCACCGCCCGGGATGCGCGGCACGATCGAGTACGAGCCGTTCCGCTGCAGATTGGCCAGGAAGTGGTCGTTGGTGTCCTGCAGCGCCGCCTGCTCGCCGTCCAGGACGTAGCCGGAGGCGCCGATCGTCGGGGCCAGCGAGGCGATGATCGAGCCGACGGCGGGCTTGCAGACCTCGCAGCCGTCGCCGCCGCGCGCGCCGTCCCGGCCGTGGCCGTCGAGCAGCTCGCGGAAGGTCGTGATCCGCAGGGCGCGCACGATCTCGTACAGCTCCTGCCGGGTATGGGCGAAGCAGCCGCACAGGCCCTTGTCGACCTCGACGCCCGACGCCTCCAGCTCGGCGGTGACCAGCTGACCCAGCACCTTCACACAACTGCCGCAGCCGGTGCCGGCCTTGGTGCACTTCTTCACCTCGGGGACCGTCGCGCAGGCGTGCTCGGTGACCGCGCCCCGGATGGCTCCCTTGGTGACGTTGTGGCAGGAGCAGATCACCGCCTCGTCCGGCAGCGCGGACGGGCCCAGCGTCACCGGGGCGCCCGCCCCCGCCGGGAGCACCAGCTGCTCGGGGGAGACCGGCGGCACCGAGCCGGTGAGCGGGCGCAGCATGCCGTACTGCTCCGCGTCGCCGACCAGGATGCCGCCCAGCAGCACGCCCTCCGGCGAGACGACCAGCTTCTTGTAGACGCCGGAGCGGGAGTCGGAGTAGACGACGTCCAGGCAGCCCGCGGTCGCGCCGTGCGCGTCGCCGAAGGAGGCCACGTCCACGCCGAGCAGCTTCAGCTTGGTGGAGGTGTCGGCGCCGGTGAAGGAACCCTCCTCGCCGGCGATCGCCTTCGCGGCGGTCTCCGCCATGTCGTAGCCCGGCGCCACCAGGCCGTACACCCGGCCGTCGGCGGCCAGGGCGCACTCGCCGATCGCGTAGACGCTCGGGTCCTCGGTGCGGCAGGCCGCGTCGACGACGATGCCGCCGCGCTCGCCGACCGGCAGACCGCACTCGCGGGCCAGCTGGTCCCGGGGCCGCACACCCGCCGAGAAGACCACCAGGTCGACGTCGAGCGACGAGCCGTCCGACAGCGCCATCGCCCTGACCGAGCCGTCCGCGGCCGTGACGATCTCCTGCGTGCCCACGCCGGTGTGGACCGCCACGCCCATGTCCTCGATGGTGCGCCGCAGCGCCTCGCCGCCGCCGTCGTCGACCTGCACCGGCATCAGCCGCGGCGCGAACTCCACGACGTGCGTGTCCAGCCCGAGCCCCTTGAGGGCGCCCGCGGCCTCCAGACCGAGCAGCCCCCCGCCGACCACCGCGCCGGTGCGCGAGGTCATCGCGTACTCCTCGATGGCCAGCAGGTCCTCGATGGTGCGGTAGACGAAGCAGCCGCCCGCGTCCTTGCCGGGGACCGGCGGCACGAAGGGGTACGAGCCGGTGGCCAGCACCAGCGTGTCGTAGCCGACCGTCAGCCCCGAGCGGGCGGTGACGGTCCGCGCCCGCCGGTCCACGGCGACCGCCGGGTCGCCCAGGCGCAGTTCGATGCCGTGCTCCGCCATGAAGCCGGCCTCCACCAGGGACAGCCCCTCGGGGCTGGTGCCCGCGAAGTACGAGGTGAGGTGGACGCGGTCGTACGCCGGGCGAGGCTCCTCGCAGAGCACCACCACCCGGGCGCGGGAGGTCAGGCCCCGGTCGGCCAGCGCCTCCAGGAACCGCTGTCCGACCATCCCGTGGCCGACGAGCACGATGGTGGGCGTGGTCATATCAGGACCCTCCGTTGTCGGTGAGCAGGTGGAACGGGGAAGAGGGCAGCGGCTCGTCGCCCTCCCAGGTGCGGGCGAGGGCACCCACGGCGCTGAGATCGCCGAGCAGGATGCCGCCGATCAGGCGGTCACCGCGCAGGACGACCTTCCGGTACGCGCCGCGCGTGGCGTCGGTGAGGCGGAGCACGTCGTCGCCGGGTGCGGGGGTGGTCTCGCCGAAGGCGGCGATGTCCAGTGCCGCCGGGCCGTTGAGGGTGAGCCGGGTCAGCGAGCGGGTGCCGCCGTAGCGCGGTGCGGAGCCGGCGGTCAGGACGTCCGCCAGCGCGTCCGCCTGCTCGGTCGCCGGGCCCGCGAGGCCGTAGACGACGCCGTCGTGCTGGGCGCAGTCGCCGATGGCGTGCACGGACGGATCCGAGGTGCGCAGGGCGTCGTCCACGACCACGCCCTTGGCGACCGCCAGGCCCGCCGCCTGGGCGAGCCCGACGCGCGGCCGGACGCCGCAGGCCAGGACGACCAGGTCGGTGCCGAGGCGGTAGCCGTCGGCGAGTTCGACGGCGGTGACGACGGGCGGTGCCGCGCGGCGGTCCCCGGCGGCCGCGCGGGGCAGGGTCAGCGGCCGCGGGCCGGCCGCGCTCCCCGCACCCGCCGTCACGGCCGGCCGCGGCCGCCGCGAGGGCACCCCGTCCTCCCCGCGGGAGAGCAGACCGCGCACCCGGCACTGGGTGTGCACCTCGATCCCCAGCCCCTCCAGATGGACGCGGAGCAACTCCGAGGCGCCCTCGTCCAGATGGCGCTCCATCAGGTGCTCGGCCTGGGTGGCGATCACGACCTGCGCCCCACGCGCCGCCAGCGCCCGCGCCGCCGACACCCCGAGCAGTCCGCCGCCGACGACGACCGCGCGGGCCCCGGGGCGCACCGCCGCCGAGAGCGCCAGGCAGTCGTCCATCGTGCGGAAGGCGTGCACACCCTCGGGGAACGTGCCGCCGCCCCGCGCGAACAGCCCGCGCAGCGGCGGCAGTACCGGGTTGGAGCCGGTCGCCAGCACCAGCCGGTCGTACCGGACCACGCCGCCGTCGTCGCAGACCACGGCCCGCTCGTCGCGGTCGATCCGCACCACCCGGACACCGCGGCGCACCACCGCGCCGGGCACGCCCGGCAGGGCCACCACGTCGGGCGCGTACCGGCCGGCCAGGACCTCCGCGAGCAGCACCCGGTTGTACGGGGCGTGCCGCTCCTCGCCGATCACCGTGACGTCCGCGCCGGACGGCGCCAGGCGCTGCGCGAGGCGCGCCCCCGCCATTCCGCCGCCGATCACCACCATCCTCATGCCATGAGGGTGGGGTGCCGCTGTTACCCGGTGGCATCCCCGTCGTTTCCCCCGGGGAACAGTGCCCTCAGCGCCGGCCGGGCCCCGCTGTGAGCCCCGATGCGGCCTGCGGCTACGGCCGGCCGACCCTGATCATCGCGATCCCGGGCCGGACCTTGGCCACCGAGGCGAAGTCCTGATCGGCGTGGATCAGGGTCAGGCCATGGGCCTCGGCGGTCAGCGCGATGAGGATGTCCGTGGGGGAAGGTCCCCTGTGGTGCCCGACGGAGATCAGGTCACGCTGCACGGCGTGGATCCGGCGCCAGGGATCGTCGAGCGCCGGGCACCAGCCGAACGTCCGGCGCGGTACGGCGAGAAACGGCTCGTACTCGCGATCGGAGCGCACACCGGTCATCAACTCCGCTTCGACCGGCGGGCACATGGCGACCAGCCCGCGGCCACATGCGTGGGCCACGGCTCGGGGACCCGCCGCCGCAGCAGGCGCCACACCGCCGACGTGTCGGCGAGGTAGCTCATCGGCCGCCGCGCTCCTGCTCCGCCAGGTAGTCGAAGTCCAGGACGTCCTCGGCGTGCTCCTGGAGCCAGGCGAGACCGCGCGCACGGTCATCGGCGCTTGTCCCGGCCGCTGTCGACAGGGCCAGGTTGATCGTCTCGCGCTTCGTCTTGGTGCCGAGTTGCCGCTGGGCGAAGGCGAGCATCGCGTCGTCCAGATCGACGACCGTGCGTGCCATGATCGCCTCCCGGTCGACATCAGCCAGGATGCGAGTATCTCAAGTGCGATATCAGGTGTCGCCCGTCTGCGGCTCCGCCCGCTCGACGCGGACCGCGCACACCTTGAACTCGGGCATCCGGGAGGTCGGGTCGAGCGCCGGGTTGGTGAGGGTGTTCGCGCGGCCCTCGCCCGCCCAGTGGAAGGGCATGAAGACCGTGTCCATGCGGATCGCGCGGTCCACCCGGGCCGGGGCCACCGCCCGGCCGCGGCGGGACGTCACCGCGACGGGGTCGCCCTCCGCGACGCCGATGCGCTCGGCCAGTCGAGGGTGGAGCTGTACGAAGGGTCCGGGCGCGGCGGCGTTCAGCTCCGCCACCCGCCGCGTCTGGGCGCCCGACTGGTACTGCGCCAGCACGCGGCCGGTCGTCAGGTACAGCGGGAACTCCCCGTCCGGTTCCTCGGCCGCTGGCCGGTGCAGCACCGGCACGAACCGGGCCCGGCCGTCCGGTGTCGCGAACCGGTCGAGGAACAGCCGGGGTGTGCCCGGGTGCGGGGTCGCGTCCGCGGCCGGGACGTCCGGGCACGGCCAGAACACCCCGTCCTCCGCCTCGATGCGACGGTAGGTGATCCCCGAGTAGTCCGCGGGTCCGCCCGCCGAAGCGCGGCGCAGTTCGCCGAAGACCTCCTCCGGGTCGGCGGGGAAGCCCTTCTCCCAGCCCAGCCGCGAGGCGAGCCGGTTCAGCACGTACAGGTCGCTGCGCACGCCCTCCGGCGCGTCCAGGGCCTTGCGCCGCAGCAGGACCCTGCCCTCCAGGTTCGTCGTCGTCCCGGTCTCCTCGGCCCACTGGGTGACCGGCAGCACCACGTCCGCCATCTCCGCCGTCTCCGAGAGCACCACGTCGCACACGGCGAGGAAGTCCAGGGCGGCGATGCGCTCCGTGACGTGCGCCGCCCGCGGTGCGGAGACCACCGGGTTGGAGCCCATCAGCAGCAGGCCCTTCACGTCTCGGCCCAGCGCGTCCAGCAGTTCGTAGGCGCTGCGCCCCGGCGCCGGCAGATCGTCCGGGTCGACGCCCCACACCCCGGCCACATGCGCGCGCGCCGCCGGGTCGTCGAGCCTGCGGTACCCGGGCAGCTGGTCGGCCTTCTGCCCGTGCTCCCGGCCGCCCTGGCCGTTGCCCTGCCCCGTCAGGCAGCCGTACCCCGACAGCGGCCGCCCCGCGCGGCCGGTCGCCAGGCACAGGTTGATCCACGCGCCGACCGTGTCCGTGCCCTTCGACTGCTGCTCCGGGCCGCGGGCGGTCAGCACCATGGCGTCCGGGACGCCGCAGAACATCTCCACCGCCTCGCGGAGCCTCGGCACCGGAACGCCGGTGATCCGCTCGACCAGTTCCGGCCAGTGCGCCATCGCCGCGGCGCGCGCCTCCGGCCAGCCGGTCGTCCGCTCCGCGACGAAGTCCTCGTCCACCCGGCCCTCCGCGACCACGAGGTGCAGCAGGCCCAGCGCGAGGGCGAGGTCGGTGCCGGGCCGCGGCTGCAGGTGCAGGTCGGCGTGTTCGGCGGTGCGTGTACGGCGCGGGTCCACGACGATCAGGCGGCCCCCGTTCTCCCTCAGCTCGGTGAAGTAGCGCAGTGCGGGCGGCATCGTCTCGGCCAGGTTCGAGCCGACCAGGATCACGCAGCCGGTCCGGGGGATGTCCGCCAGCGGGAACGGCAGCCCGCGGTCCAGGCCGAAGGCCTTGTTGTGGGCGGCCGCGGCGGAGGACATGCAGAAGCGGCCGTTGTAGTCGATCTGGGACGTCCGCAGCACGACCCGGGCGAACTTGCCGAGGGCGTACGCCTTCTCGTTGGTCAGGCCACCGCCGCCGAAGACGCCGACGGCGTCCGGGCCGTGGGCGGCCCGCACCCGGAGCAGGCCCTCCGCGATCCGGTCCAGGGCGTCCTCCCAGGGGGCCGGCTCCAGCCGCCCCGACGCGCGGTTCCTGACCAGGGGCCCGGTCAGCCGCGCCGCGGGCGCGAGCACGGCGGGGGCGGTGCGGCCCTTGCCGCACAGGGCGCCGCCGTTCACGGGGAAGTCGCGCTCCACCACGTCCGGGATGCGGCTGCCCCCGGCGGTGCGGCGGAGGCCCATTCCGCACTGCAGGGCGCAGTAGGGGCAGTGCGTGTCGACGGTTCCGCTGGCGCTCATGCCGTTCACGATGCGGGGGCGGTGTTTCGTGCCGGGCCCGCGGGGGTTACGCGGGGCGTACGGTGCGCTCCCTGCGGGGCTCGGCGGGGTGTGAGGGTGCGGCCCGGTGTTGTGTGCGGGTGCGTTGTGGTTGATGTTGGGGGTTTCCCCGCCCTCCCGCCCGATTGCCCGGCGCGGTCAGGCACCGCCTCGCGCGTGTGTGGGTGGGCCGGGTGCGGGGCCTCCGGGGCTGGCCATTCTGGACGCATATTTACGTGCATGGCGGGCGGTCCAAGTCAGTGCCGTCTGTGCCGCACACAAATACGCCCAGTGTCCAGAACGCCCACCCCTCCGACCCCGCCCCCTCCCTCTCGTAGCGCGCCTGATCCCCGGAGGGGGGTTCAGAAGCCGGTCCGGGGGCGCCGCAAGCACCCACCTCACCCCCACCGGGTCGGGTGCCCCATGCGGGCACCCCCTCCAGCGGTAGCTGGGGAAGGGCGGGGTGAGGAAGCGGTTCGGGGTCGGCGCAGGTGCCTTGCTGACCCTCCTCCGGCCGTCGTGCGCCCACACGACCGGAGGGGGTGTGGCGGGGTGCTCCCGTGGGGGTCCCCCCGGCCGAAGGTTGGGGGAGACGAGCGGCGGACCCGGCGCGGAATGACGTTGGCGTAAACCGCGAGCGTTGGTGGGGGTCCCCCCGGCCGGAGGCTGGGGGAGTGCGCCGGCGCGGCACCGACCCCAGGCACACGGTGCGCGGCCCGCACCGACCGCGCCGGATGGGGGTCCCCCCGGCCGAAGGCTGGGGGAGGGCGGGAGGGCGGGGGACCCCCCACATCAACCAAGACGCACCCGCACACGACAACCGGGCACCAGCAAACCGCACCCCGGCGAGGGTCAGCCCAGGGCGCGTTGGACGCCGGGCTCGTGAGGCCCCAGAAACCGCGGATCCGGGGTGAACGCGGCGTCGAACGCGGCCTTCACCGCGCCCGCGACCTCCCGGGTCCCCCCGTAGTACCAGGTCGCGTCGTGCCGCTCGTCGACCCCGATCCCGTACGCCTCGATCCCCGCCGCCCCGCACAGCGCCAGCGCGCGCCGTATGTGGAAGCCCTGGCTCACCAGCAGTGCCCGGTCCACGCCGAAGATCCGCTTGGCGCGGGCGCAGGAGTCCCACGTGTCGAAGCCGGCGTAGTCGAGGACGACCTTGTCCGGGGGCACCCCGTGCGCGGCGAGGTAGTCGCGCATCGCGGTCGGCTCGTCGTAGTCGGTGCGGCTGTTGTCGCCCGTGACGAGGACCGCCCGCACCTTGCCCGCCGTCCACAGGTCGGCGGCCGCGTCGAGGCGGTGGGCGAGGTAGGGCGAGGGCTCGCCGTTCCACAGGCCCGCGCCGAAGACGACCGCCACCGGCTCGGCGGGGGCGTCCGCCACCGTCCGTATCCGTCCGTTCGCGCTCACCTGGAGCCACGTCGCGGGCAGCAGCGCCAGCACGCACGCCGCCACGCCCGCCCACAGCAGGCGGCGCCTGCCGTGCCGTGACCGCGGGAGCCGCTTCACGGCCGCCCGCGCCAGGTGCCCCGCCCTCGACATCTTCCCGACCCGTTCCACGTCCGAGTCGACGTCGCGCACGTGTCTGCGGTTCCATGATGGTGATGCGAGACGACCACTCCCGCCTCCCGTTCTTCGTGTACGGGACCCTGCGGCCCGGCGAGATCAACCACTCCTGGCTGCTGCGCGGCCGGACGACGTCCGAGACGCCCGCGGTGCTGCACGGCGCGCTGCTCTTCGACGGCCCGGGCTATCCGTATGCCGTGGCCGACGAGCGGGGCCGGGTCCACGGCGATGTGATCCATCCGGTCGAGGACCTGTACCAGGAGGTGCTCGCGGACCTGGACCGCCTGGAGGAGTACAGCCCGGGCGCCGCGGGGAACCTGTACGTGCGCGTGGTCCGCGACGTGCGGACCTATTCCGGGAGGACGCTGCCCGCCTGGGTGTACCTGGCCGCGGCGGACCACGAGCGGGAGCTGCGCGAGAAGGGCCGCCCCATCGCGGGCGGCGACTGGAAACACCGCTGACGCCGCTCCTCACACCTGCGCGCACGGCGTGTGAAACGGCGGAAACCAGTCGTCATGTCCGTGCAACGGCCCGGCAACCCCCGCTCGCCACACTCGGTCCATGACGGCCAAGGAACCCGCGCCCCACGGCGTGCCCGGACCGGACCACTTCGACAGCACGGCGCAGCTCATGTCCCGGATCACCGCGCAGCTCAGCAGCCAGCTCTCCCGGGTGGCACTGCGCTCCGCGGCCCGCCGCCCGCCGGTCCTGGTCGCCGTCGCGCACGGCAGCCGCGACCCGGAGGCGCTGCGCACCGCGCACGCCCTGCTGGATCTGATCGGGGACCTGCGTCCGGGACTGTCCGTGCGGCTCGGCCACATCGAGCTCAACGAGCCCCTGCTGGACGACACCCTCGCCGCGCTGCGCGGGGACGCCGTCCTGGTACCCCTGATGCTGACCCGCGGTTACCACGTCAAGCAGGACATCCCGCGGGCCCTGGCCCGAGCCCCGCACCTGCGCGCGCGGATCGCGGCGCCGCTGGGCCCGCACCCGCTGCTCGCGGAGGCGCTGCACGCCCGTCTGGCCGAGGCAGGCTGGCGCGCGGGGTCCCCGCGCGTCGCCCGCGGCTCCGGGATCGTGCTGGCGGCCGCGGGCTCGCGCGACCCGCAGTCGGCCCGGGACACCGAGGCCACGGCGGCGCTGCTGCGGGCCCGGCTGGGCGGCGGCGTGCCCGTGGTGCCCGCGTACGCCTCGGGCGGCCCGGACGTCGCCGAGGCGGTGCGGCGGCTGGCGGCCCGCGGCCGGCACCGGGTCGCGGTCGCGTCCTGCTTCGCCGCGCCCGGCCGCTTCGCCGCCGCGACGGCCGCCGCCGCGCCGTGGGTCGCCGCCGCCCCGCTCGGCGCGCACCCGGCGATGGCGGCGCTGGTGCTGGAACGCTACGACCGGGCGTGGGCCGCCGCGCCGGCTTCCGGCGCCGCGACGGAGCTGGCCACCGCGTAGCCACCGGTATCCGGCCGTGCCCGATACCGTCGCGGTATGGACGTGAACCACCCGGCTGCGGCCGACTACGCCCCCTACAGCGAAGCCGACACCGAACGCTATGTGTCCGAGCCCGACAAGCGGCCCGGCCGCACGTCGTTCCAGCGGGACCGCGCCCGCATGCTGCACTCCGCGGGGCTGCGCAGGCTGGCCGGGAAGACGCAGGTGGTGGATCCGGTCGACGACGCCCGGGCGATCAACAGCAGTCCGCGGACCCGGCTGACGCACAGCCTGGAGTGCGCCCAGGTCGGCCGGGAGCTCGGCGCGGCGCTCGGCTGCGACCCGGACCTGGTGGAGACCGCCTGCCTGGCCCACGACATCGGCCATCCGCCCTTCGGCCACAACGGCGAGATGGTGCTCGCCGAGGTCGCGGCCGGCTGCGGGGGCTTCGAGGGCAACGCGCAGAGCCTGCGCATCCTGACCCGGCTGGAGCCGAAGCGTTTCGCCCACGCCGACGACGGCGCCCTCGTCAGCGTCGGTCTCAACCTCACCCGGGCGGCCCTGGACGCGGCGACGAAGTACCCGTGGCCGCGCGGCGGGCACCCCACCGATCCCACCAGCCCCAAGTTCGGCGTGTACGAGGACGACCTGCCGGTCTTCGAGTGGCTGCGCCGCACCGCCCCCGCCGACCGTCCGTACGTGCAGTGCTTCGAGGCGCAGGTCATGGACTGGGCCGACGACGTGGCCTACTCCGTCCACGACGTGGAGGACGGACTGCACGCCGGGCACCTGGACCCGGCCGTGCTGCTCGCCGAGCCCGAGCGGCGCGAGATCTTCGCGGTCGCCGCGGCCCGCTACGCACCCGGGGCGACCGAGGACGAGCTCGCCGAGGCGCTGGACCGGCTGCTCGACATGGAATGGTGGCCGCACGGCTTCGACGGCTCGGCCATCGCCCAGGCCCGGCTGAAGGACGCCACCTCGCAGCTCATCGGCCGCTTCTGCCTCGCCGCCGAGCGCGCCACCCGGGACGCGTACGGCACCGGCCGGCTCACCCGCTACCGTGCCGAGCTGGTCGTCCCGCGCGACCAGCGGCTGGAATGCGCCGTCCTCAAGGCGGTCGCCGACCGGTACGTCATGCAGCGCGAGGCGCAGGAGCGGCGCCGCGCCCAGCAGCGCGTGGTCATCGGGGAGCTCGCCGAGGCGCTGCTGACCCGGGCGCCGGAGGGGCTCGACCCGCAGTTCCGGGGGATCTTCGACGCGGCGAAGGACGACCGGGCGCGGCAGCGGGCCGTCGTCGACCAGATCGCCTCGCTCACCGACGCCGCCGCGACCGTCCTGCACGCCCGGCTCACCGCCCGTCGGTGAGCCCCCGGCGGGCCCCCGCCCGCCCCCGCGCGCCGCGCCGGGACGCGCCGCGGTCGGCGCGGCACTCTTCACGTCGGCCCTGCCGTGCGGGACGCTCACATGACTGGCAATTGCCAGAGGGAGGGCCGCGGGGCACCCGAGGAGACCAGGGAGGCGCACAGTGGTGGACGCAGACCACACATTCGTCATCGTCGGGGCCGGACTCGCCGGGGCGAAAGCGGCGGAGACGCTGCGCTCCGAGGGCTTCACGGGCCGCGTGATACTGATCGGGGACGAACGCGACCACCCCTACGAGCGACCCCCGCTGTCCAAGGGCTTCCTGCTCGGCAACGAGGAGCGCGACTCGGTCTTCGTCCACCCCGCCTCCTGGTACGCCGAGCACGACGTGGAGCTGCACCTCGGCCAGCCGGTCACCGGCCTGGACCGGGCGGGGAAGCGGATCACGCTGGGCGACGGGACCTCCATCCCGTACGACAGGCTCCTGCTGGCCACCGGTGCCGAGCCGCGCCGGCTGGACATCCCCGGCACCGACCTGGCCGGGGTGCACCACCTTCGCCGCCTCGCGCACGCCGAGCGGCTGAAGAACGTGCTGACCTCGCTCGGCCGCGAGAACGGCCACCTGGTCATCGCCGGCGCGGGCTGGATCGGCCTGGAGGTCGCGGCCGCCGCCCGCGGTTACGGCGTCGAGGTCACGGTCGTCGAGCCGCAGCCCTGCCCGCTGCACTCCGTCCTCGGCCCGGAGCTCGGCGAGGTCTTCGCCGACCTGCACCGCGAGCAGGGGGTGCGGTTCCACTTCGGCGCGCGGCTCACCGAGATCACCGGGCAGGACGGCATGGTGATGTCGGTGCTCACCGACGACGGCGAGGAGCACCCCGCCCACCATGTGCTCGCCGCGATCGGCGCGGCCCCGCGCACGGCGCTGGCCGAGGCCTCCGGTCTCACCCTCGCCGACGGCGCCGCGGGCGGCGGCATCGCCGTGGACGCCTCGCTGCGCACCTCCGACCCCGACATCTTCGCCGCCGGCGACGTCGCCAACGCCGAACATCCCCTGCTGGGCGGCAGGTTGCGGGTCGAGCACTGGGCCAACGCCCTCAACAGCGGTCCCGTGGCGGCGCGGGCGATGCTCGGCAATGACGTCGTGTACGACCGCGTCCCGTACTTCTTCACCGACCAGTACGACCTCGGCATGGAGTTCTCCGGGCACGCCGCCCCCGGCACCTACGACCAGGTGCTGGCCCGGGGGGACATGGGCAAGCGGCAGTTCATCGCCTTCTGGCTGCGCGAGGGCAGGGTGCTGGCCGGGATGAACGTCAACGTCTGGGACGTCACCGACACCGTCCAGAAGCTGATCCGGTCCGGCCGCCGGGTCGACACCGACGCGCTGGCCGACCCCACGGTGCCCCTGGCCTCCCTCCTGGAGTGAGCCCGCGGGCGGTCACCTAGCATGGCTGTCATGGAGCCCAGGACCGCCGTCGTACCCGTCGAGGAGATCTTCGAACTGCGCTGGAGGGTGCTGCGCCCCGGGCTCCCGCGGGAGTCGGCGATCTTCCTCGAGGACGGTCACCCGCTCGCCTTCCACATGGCGGCCTACGACGGCGACGGCGGCGACGAGGTCGTGGCGTGCGTCACACTCTTCCCCGAGCAGCTGCCCGGCGATGCCGCGATCGCCTACCGGATCCGCGGCATGGCCAGCGCCCCCGAGGTCCGCGGCCGCGGCTACGGCTCGGCGCTGCTGCACGCCGCCCTGGAGCAGGCCCGGCAGCGCGGGGCCGAGCTGGTGTGGTGCAACGGCCGCACCTCGGCGCGCGGCTTCTGGGAGGCGCAGGGCTTCACGCCGGTGGGGGAGGAGTTCGTGCTGGAGCCGGCCGGGCCGCACTTCCTCTTCGTCGCGAAGCTGGTCTGACCTTCCGCGGCCCGCGCCGTAGAATCCTTCCGTGGCAGGGCGGATCAGGGACGAGGACGTCAAGGCGGTGCGGGACGCGGTCCCGATCGACGCCGTCGTCTCGGAGTACCTGCAGCTCAGGAATGCGGGCGGCGGCAATCTGAAGGGCCTGTGCCCCTTCCACGACGAGAAGTCCCCCTCCTTCCACGTGAGCCCGAGCAAGGGGCTCTACCACTGCTTCGGCTGCCAGGAGGGCGGCGACACCCTCGACTTCGTGATGAAGGTCGACCATCTGTCGTTCTCCGAGGCGGTCGAACGGCTCGCCGCCGTGGCGGGCATCACACTGCGGTACGAGGAGGGCGGCTACACCCCCGGCCGCCAGCAGGGCGAGCGCATCCGCCTGATCGAGGCGCACAAGGTGGCGGCGCAGTTCTACGTCGAGCAGCTGGGCGGCGCCGAGGCCGAGATCGGCCGGAAGTTCCTCGCCGAGCGCGGCTTCGACCAGGCCGCCGCCGAGCACTTCGGCGTCGGCTACGCCCCGGCCGGCTGGGACCACCTCGTCCGCTTCCTGCGCGGCAAGGGCTTCACCGACCGCGAGCTGATCGTTTCCGGACTGGCCAGCGAGAGCCGTCGCGGCGGTGCCATCGACCGCTTCCGCGGCCGGCTGATCTGGCCCATCCGCGACATCACCGGCGAGGTGATCGGCTTCGGCGCGCGCAAGCTGCGCGAGGACGACCAGGGGCCGAAGTACCTCAACACCCCCGAGACGCCGATCTACAAGAAGTCCCAGGTCCTGTACGGCATCGACCTGGCGAAGAAGGAGATCGCCCGCACCAGCCGGGCCGTCGTCGTCGAGGGCTACACCGACGTCATGGCCTGCCACCTCGCGGGCGTGACCACCGCCATCGCGACCTGCGGCACCGCCTTCGGCGGCGATCACATCAAGATCCTCCGCCGGCTGCTGATGGACAACTCCAACGCCGAGGTCGTCTTCACCTTCGACGGCGACGAGGCCGGCCAGAAGGCGGCGCTGCGCGCCTTCGAGGACGACCAGAAGTTCGCCGCCGAGACCTCCATCGCCATCACGCCCGGCGGCATGGACCCCTGCGATCTGCGCCTCGCCGAGGGCGACGCCGCCGTGCAGCGGCTGGTCGACACCCGTACACCCCTGTTCGCCTTCGCGCTCCGGTCGGTCGTCGCCCGCTACAACCTCGACACCGCCGAGGGCCGCGCCTCCGCGCTGGAGGCGGGCGCGCCCATCGTCGCGGGCATCAAGAACGCCGCCATCCAGCACGAGTACGCCGTGCAGCTCGCGGGCATGCTGGGCATCCTCGACTCGCAGTTCGTGGTGCGCCGGGTCGGCCAGCTCGCCCGCTGGCAGCGCGAGCGCCGCCAGTCCGGCGGACCGGCGGGCCCGGGGCCCCGCAACGGCCCGCCGCCGGGGCATCAGGCGGCCCCCGCCGGCCCGCCCGCGCCGAGCGGCCCCCGGCTGGACCTGCGCAGCCCGGCGCACCGCGTCGAGCGCGAGCTGCTCAAGCTCGCCCTCCAGTACCCCGCGCTGGTCTCCCCTGCCTTCGACGCCTACGGGGAGGACGAGTTCACCGCTCCGCCGTACGTGGCGGTGCGCCGCGCCATCGCCGAGGCGGGCGGCGCGGAGGGCGCGGACGCGGAGTACCTCGCCCGCGTCCGCGACGTCGCGCCGGACGACACGGTCCGGGGCATGGTCACGGAACTCGCCGTCGAGGCGGTGATGCACAAGGCCCCCGACATCTACGCGGGCGAGGTCCTCGTCCGCGTCCGGCTGCTGGCGGTCGACCGCCGCGTCGCGGAGGTCCGGGCCTCCCTCGCCCGCCTCGGTCCGCGCGCCGACGAGGCCCAACTCGCCGCCGTCCAGGGCGAGCTGTGGGCGCTCCAGCAGTACGGCCAGCACCTGCGCGAACAGGGCGCCGCCGCGCTGTGAGCCGGCCGCGGGCGTCGTCCCGCCCCGTTCCGCAGCCGTAACGGCCCCGGCGGCGGGCGTGACGAGGGGGTTGCCCTCCGTCACAAAAAAGCGGCGCACGACCCTCGTGGGCACGGTGTGCCGTACGCCACACTGGGGGCGGTGCAAGAGTCCTCGGAGCGCGGACTGCCGAGCGGTGTCGAAGGTGACGCCACCGGAGTACCGCTGACGGCGAACTCCCGGACGGGCCGCGGCGAGGACGCCGCGACCGTTCCGCTCACGCGTGTCTCCGAGTCCGTGGCTGCGCTCACCGTGGAGGTCGCTCCCGTGCACATCCGGACCCTGACGCCCCCGGCCGCCGACCTGCTGGAGCGCGTGCCGGCGCAGAACCACACCGCCGTGCACCCCGAGGAGCCGGCGGCCGACCCCGGCGAGGCGGAGGCGCGGGCCCAGGCGGAGGCCGCCGCCGAGGCGGAGCCGGATCCCGACGCCGAGGCCGACGCCGAACCCGGCCCCGTACGGCAGTTGAGCGACGAGGTCGCCGGCCCCTCCGCAGACCTGTTCCGCCAGTATCTGCGCGAGATCGGCCGGATCCCGCTGCTGACCGCCGTGGAGGAGGTCGATCTCGCCCGCCGGGTCGAGGCCGGCCTCTTCGCCGAGGAGAAGCTCAACAGCGCCCCGGACCCGGACTCGCAGCTGGCCGTCGACCTCGACCGGCTGGTCGTCCTCGGCCGGGTGGCCAAGCGCCGCCTGATCGAGGCCAATCTGCGCCTCGTGGTCTCGGTCGCCAAGCGCTACGTGGGCCGCGGCCTGACCATGCTCGACCTGGTCCAGGAGGGCAACCTCGGGCTGATCCGCGCCGTGGAGAAGTTCGACTACGCCCGCGGCTACAAGTTCTCCACCTACGCGACCTGGTGGATCCGCCAGGCCATGAGCCGGGCGCTGGCCGACCAGGCCCGCACCATCAGGGTCCCGGTCCACGTCGTGGAGCTGATCAACCGGGTCGTCCGCGTCCAGCGCCGGCTGCTGCAGGAACGCGGCTACGAGCCCACCACCGAGGAGGTCGCCGCCCACCTGGAGATCCCCCCGGAGCGGGTGAGCGAGGTGCTGCGACTGGCCCAGGAACCGGTCAGCCTGCACGCCCCGGTGGGCGAGGAGGAGGACGTCGCCCTCGGCGACCTCATCGAGGACGGCGACGCCGCCTCGCCGGTGGAGTCCGCCGCCTTCCTGCTGCTGCGCGAGCACCTGGAGGCCGTGCTCTCCACCCTCGGCGAGCGGGAGCGCAAGGTCGTCCAGCTGCGGTACGGCCTGGTCGACGGCCGTCCGCGCACCCTGGAGGAGATCGGCCGGATCTTCGGCGTCACCCGCGAGCGCATCCGGCAGATCGAGTCCAAGACCCTCAACAAGCTGCGCGACCACGCCTTCGCCGACCAGTTGCGCGGCTACCTGGACTGAGGACGCGCGAGCCCCC
The DNA here is from genome assembly GCF_040638135.1 of Streptomyces sp. NPDC026673. Taxonomy (NCBI): domain Bacteria; kingdom Bacillati; phylum Actinomycetota; class Actinomycetes; order Kitasatosporales; family Streptomycetaceae; genus Streptomyces; species Streptomyces sp. NPDC026673. Next base: position 27,483 of record NZ_JBEZXR010000022.1, read on the forward strand.
GCCGGCCGGGCCGGCGGGGGCTGGTGCGGCGGTGGCACGGGCGATCAGTCGACCTCGGCCACGGCCTCCGCGAACTGCGCCGCGTACAGCCGGGCGTAGGCGCCGTCCTTGGCCAGCAGCTCCCCGTGGGTGCCCTGTTCGACGATGTCACCGCTCTCCATCACCAGGATGACGTCCGCGTCGCGGATCGTGGACAGCCGGTGCGCGATCACGAAGCTGGTCCGCCCGTGGCTGAGCTGCGCCATGGCCCGCTGGATCAGCACCTCGGTACGGGTGTCGACCGAGCTGGTGGCCTCGTCGAGGACGAGGATCACCGGGTCGGACAGGAACGCCCGCGCGATGGTGATCAGCTGCTTCTCGCCGGCGCTGACACCCGTGCCCTCGTCGTCGATGACGGTGTCGTACCCGTCCGGGAGGGTGCGGATGAAGCGGTCCGCGTGCGCGGCGCGCGCGGCTTCCTCGATCTGCTCGCGGGTGGCTCCCTCGGTGCCGTACGCGATGTTCTCCGCGATGGTGCCGCCGAACAGCCAGGTGTCCTGCAGCACCATGCCGATGCCGGAGCGCAGCTCCTGGCGGGGCATGGCGGCGATGTCGGCCCCGTCGAGGGTGATCCGCCCGCCGGTGACCTCGTAGAACCGCATGAGCAGATTGACCAGCGTGGTCTTGCCCGCGCCGGTCGGGCCGACGATGGCCACGGTGTGGCCCGGCTCGACGGTGAGCGACAGGTCCTCGATGAGGGGCTTGTCGGGGTCGTAGCGGAACGCCACGTCCTCGAAGCGGACCTCGCCGCGCCGGTCCTTGCTCAGCCCGAGCGTCTTCGGCTCGGGGCTCTGCTCCTCCGCGTCGAGGAGCTCGAAGACCCGCTCGGCGGATGCGACCCCGGACTGCACCAGGTTGGACATGCTCGCCACCTGGGTCAGCGGCTGGCTGAACTGCCGGGTGTACTGGATGAAGGCCTGGACGTCGCCGATCGACAGCGCGCCGCTCGCGACCCGCAGGCCGCCCACGACCGCGACCAGGATGTAGTTGATGTTGCCGATGAACATCATGGCGGGCTGGATGACGCCCGAGATGAACTGGGCCCGGAAGCCCGACTCGTAGAGCGCCTCGTTCTGCTCGCGGAAGGCCTCCGCGGACTCCTCCTGGCGGCCGAAGACCTTCACCAGGGTGTGCCCGGTGTACATCTCCTCGATGTGGGCGTTGAGTTTGCCGGTGGTCCGCCACTGCTGGACGAACTGCGGCTGGGCCCGCTTGCCCACCGCCGTGGCGACGAACACCGACAGCGGAACGGTGACCAGGGCGACCAGCGCCAGCAGCCAGGAGATCGAGAACATCATCACCAGCACGCCCACGATCGACAGCAGCGCGAAGATGATCTGCCCCATCGTCTGCTGCAGCGTCTGGCCGATGTTGTCGATGTCGTTGGTGGCCCGGCTCAGCACCTCGCCGCGCGCCTGCCGGTCGAAGTACGACAGCGGCAGCCGGGCCAGCTTCGCCTCGACGTCCTGGCGCAGCCGGAACACCGTGCGCTGGATGACCGTCGTGGCCAGCCGGCCCTGGACGACGGCGAAGACCGCCGCGGCCGCGTAGATCGCCAGGGCGGTGAGCAGCACGTGGCCGACGGCGTCGAAGTCGATGCCGGCGCCCGGGGTGAAGTCCGTGGACTGCAGCATGTCGGCCAGCGTGTCGCTGCCCTGCTCCCGCAGGTGCTCGATCGCCCCGGCCTTGTCGCTGCCCGCGGGCAGCGAGCGGCCGAGCACGCCGGCGAAGATCAGGTCGGTGGCCCGGCCCAGGATCCTCGGTCCGATGACGTTGAGGGCGACGCCCAGCACCGTGCACGCCAGGATGGCGTACACCAGCGTGCGTTCGGGACGCATCAGGCCCAGCAGCCGCTTGCCGGAACCCTTGAAGTCCATGGACCGCTCGGTGGGCTGGCCGCCCATGAACCGCATCGGTCCCGCCGCGGGCGCGGGCCCCCTCCGGGGCGCGGGGACGCTCATGCCGCCTCCTGCTCGGTGAGCTGGGAGAGCACGATCTCCCGGTACGTGGGATTGCCGTCCATCAGTTCGTGGTGGGTGCCGGTGCCCACCACATGGCCCTCGTCGAGGACCACGATCCGGTCGGCGTCGCGGATGGTGCTGACCCGCTGCGCGACGATGACGACCGTCGCTTCCGCCGTCTCCCGCGCCAGCGCCCGGCGCAGCGCGGCGTCGGTCGCGTAGTCCAGCGCGGAGAAGGAGTCGTCGAAGAGGTAGACGCTCGGCTTGCGCACCAGGGCCCGCGCGATGGCGAGGCGCTGGCGCTGGCCGCCGGAGACATTGGTGCCGCCCTGGGCGATCGGGGCGTCCAGCCCGGAGCCGGAGCCCTCCTCCGCGAGCCGCTCCACGAAGTCCCGGGCCTGCGCGATCTCCAGGGCGTGCCACAGCTCCTCGTCGGTGGCCTCCGGGTTGCCGTAGCGCAGGTTGGAGGCGACCGTACCGGTGAAGAGGTACGGCTTCTGCGGGACCAGGGCGACGATCTCGGCCAGCTGGGCCGCGTCGAGGTCTCGGACGTCGGTGCCGTCGATGAGGACCTGGCCGCCCGTGGCGTCGAAGAGCCGCGGCACGAGCCCGAGCAGGGTGGTCTTGCCGCTGCCGGTCGAGCCGATCACCGCCGTGGTCTCACCGGGCCGGGCGATCAGGTCGATGCCCCGCAGCACCTCGGCCTCGGCACCCGGGTACGCGAAGTCCGCGGCCCGCAGCTCCAGCTCGCCGCGTCGCACCGGCAGCCGCACCGGCTCGGCGGGCGGGACGACGCTGGGCGCGGTGCCGAGCACGTCCTCGATGCGCTCGGCGCACACCTCGGCGCGCGGCACCATCATCACCATGAAGGTCGCCATCATGATCGACATCAGGATCTGCATCAGATAGCTGATGAAGGCGGTCAGCGCGCCGATCCGCATGCCGCCGCTGTCGATCCGGTGGGCGCCGAACCACAGCACGGCCACGCTCGTGACGTTCACGACGGCCATCGCCACCGGGAACATCAGGGTCATCATCCGGCCCGCGCGCAGTGCGACGTCCGTCAGGTCGTCGTTGGCCTTGCGGAACCGCGCCTGCTCGAAGTCGTCCTTGACGAAGGCGCGGATGACCCGGATGCCGGTGATCTGCTCGCGCAGCACCCGGTTCACCGTGTCCAGCCGCTCCTGCATCGACCGGAACAACGGGCGCAGCGTGCGCACCAGCAGCAGCACCAGCACACCCAGCACCGGCACCACCGCCAGCAGCAGCGAGGAGAGCGGCACGTCCTGGCCGAGCGCCATGACGATCCCGCCGAAGCACATGATCGGCGCCGAGACCATCAGCGTGAAGGTCATCAGCACCAGCATCTGCACCTGCTGGACGTCATTGGTCGTACGGGTGATCAGCGACGGGGCGCCGAACTGTCCGACCTCGCGCGAGGAGAAGCGCTGCACCCGGTCGAAGACCGAGGCGCGGATGTCCCGGCCGACCGCCATCGAGGTGCGGGCCCCGTGGTAGACGGCGCCCACCGAGCAGGCGAGCTGGACCAGGGTGACGGCGAGCATGATGCCGCCGATCTCGAGGATGTAGCCCGTGTCCCCCTTCACGACACCGTTGTCGATGATGTCGGCGTTGAGGGTGGGCAGATAGAGCATGGCGAGGGTCGCCACGAACTGCAGCACCACGAGCACGGAGACGGCGCGCCGGTAGGGCCGGAGATGGGACCGGAGGAGTCGGATCAGCACGACGGACGACCCTATAGTCCGATGGTTGCCGTAGGCACACGGTTTACCGGGTCATGGCCGACACCGGGACCAACCCGGGGACACCCGGATCAGCCCGGGAACGCCCCCGGATGCGTCTGCTCACGCACCGTCACGTACTGCTGCCGCACCGAGTGCCCGATCGGCCCGTCGTCCGGGCCCGGTTCGACGACGGCGTAGTCCGCGGGGTGCCAGTACGGCGGCTCCTCCGGAGAGGCCGTGCCGTTCACCACGCCCAGCGACCACGCCGCCTGCCGGGCCGCGCCCAGCGCCGCGTACTCGCCCGGCGGCGGCACCACGATCTGCGCACCCAGCAGCGCCGGGGCCATCGACCGCACGGCGGGCAGATCGCCCGCCGGGCCCAGCAGGAAGATCCGTCGCACCTCCACCCCGCGTGCCCGCAGCACGTCCAGCGCGTCCGCCAGCCCGCAGAGCATCCCCTCGAAGGCCGCCCGCGCCAGATGCTCGGGCTTCATGCTCTCGCGGCGCAGTCCGGTCAGCGTCCCGGCGGTGTGCGGCAGGTCGGGGGTGCGCTCGCCCTCCAGATACGGCAGCAGCACCAGCCCGTACGCGCCCGGCGTCGAGCGCATCGCCAGCTCCGACAGCCCCTTCAGGTCCGTGCCGAGGAGTTCGGCGGTGCCGCGCAGCACGCGTACCGCGTTGCGGGTGTGCACCACGGGCAGATGGCGGCCGGTCGCGTCCGCGAAGGAGGTGATCATGCCCGTCGGGTCGCTCAGCGCGTGGTGGTGCACCGCGAAGACCGTTCCGGCCGCGCCGAGGGACACCACCGCGTCCCCCGGGCCGACGCCCAGTCCGAGCGCCGCCGCCATGTTGTCCCCGGTGCCGGCCGAGATCAGCAAGCCCTCCGGAGTCCGGCCGGCCGGCTCGGCGGGGGCCAGCACCTCGGGCAGCGCCACCGGGTGGCCGAGCGCCAGCTCCACGATGTCCGTGCGGTAGCGGCCGGTCGCCGCCGACCAGTAGCCCGTCCCCGAGGCGTCGCCCCGGTCCGTGGTGCGCCGCTGGGGGCGGCCCATGAGCTGCCACACCAGCCAGTCGTGCGGCAGCAGGACCGCGGCGGTGCGCTGTGCGGAGGCCGGTTCGTGCCGGGCCATCCAGCGCAGCTTCGCCACCGGGTACGCGGCCTGCGGCACCGCGCCGACGGCCTCGGCCCAGCCGCCGGGTCCGCCCAGCTCCTCGGTGAGATCGGCGGCCTGTATCTGCGCCCGCTTGTCGTTCCACAGCAGCGCGGGCCGCACCAGCGCCCCGCCCGCGTCCAGGGCCAGCATCCCGTGCTGCTGCCCGGAGACCCCGATGGCCTCCACGCCCTCGAGCATCCCGCTCTTGGCCGCCTCGCCCAGTGACAGCAGCCATGCCTCGGGGTCGATCTCGGTCAGCGCCGCGGAGCCCTCGCCGCCCGGCAGGGGGTGAGGGGCGTGCGCCTGCCGGAGTACGGCTCCGCTGTCCGTGTCGCACACGACCACCGTCGTGCCGGTGCCCGAGCTGTCGATCCCCGCCACAATCCCCATGGGCGCATCATGCCGTACCCGGCGCGTACGGCGGAAAACCGGTCACCCTCGCCCGCGTCCGCACGCGCCGGACCGGCACCGTCAGGTGTTGCTCGTGCCCCAGTCGTCCTCGACCGCCGAGCCGTTGCCGCGCACCCGGCGCAGCCGCTCCGCGACCGCCGGCGGCAACCGGTCCCCGACCTTCGCGGTCACCGCGTCCACGGCCTTCACGGCCGCGCCGCGCCCGGCCTGTCCCGCGCTCTCCACGGTGTTCCGCACCGCCGGGTTCTGGGCGATCCGCTGGGCGCTCTTGCGCAGCTGCTCGTAGCGGTCGCGGCCGGCCCGCGCCCCGAGCACGTACCCGACGGCGACCCCGCTGATGAACGTCAGCCGGTAGCGCATGGCTCCACCCTCTCCTCGTCTCGGGGCTGTGCTTCGCGCCTACCCGTCGTGGCCTGCGGACAACCACGGAGATACCGGTTGGCGGAGCACCCCCCACCTTGCGCTAATGTATGTGTCGCAGCGAGCGCACGCCGTCCGGGATGCCGGAAACGGGTGCATTCGGTGCAAGCGGAGCGATCCCCTGTAGCTCAATTGGCAGAGCAGCCGGCTGTTAACCGGCAGGTTACTGGTTCGAGTCCAGTCGGGGGAGCTCGCGCTCCTCTATCCCCTGTAGCTCAATTGGCAGAGCAGCCGGCTGTTAACCGGCAGGTTACTGGTTCGAGTCCAGTCGGGGGAGCAGCGCTCAAGGACCCCCTCGGGGGTCCTTTTTCGTGCCCCCGGGAACCGATCACCCGGCGATCTCAGTCCATGAGGTGGTGCGTCTGTGACCCGCGAGGGCGACAGATCGTATGAGCAGCTATGCTGCGGCAGACGGCGTGCACGGGATGGTGACGGCACGCCGTACGGGGCGGTAGCTCAGCCGGTTAGAGCAGCGGACTCATAATCCGTCGGTCGTGGGTTCGAGTCCCACCCGCCCCACCAAGGGCCGTGGGCCCGCAGGTTCGGGACCTGCAGCGAGATAACGAGCGAAGCCCCTCCGGGTCACCCGGAGGGGCTTTTCCGATCGTTAGCCGGCCCACCGCCGGCCCGAGTTGTCAACGATCGCGCCCGACTCACCCGCCTGGCTTCGAACGTGACGTGGCCCCGGGGGTGCGGTGCGGCCTCCCGTGTTGCTCGCCGTCGGAGACCGGCGGCAGCTCTACAGGGAGTACATGCGCGGCCGGGCCGGTCCCTCCCGGCGCCGGCACGCCCTGGTGTCGGCACACACGACGAGGATGGCGCCCGGCCCGGAGCCGGTCTCGACCATGTAGGAGACGCCGTCGGTGGTCTGCTTCTGGCAGCGGGCGCAGGTGCCCGTGACGCGCTCCTCGGCGGCGCTCATCGCTTGCCGGCCCGGGCGGTGGTGTACGCGGCCCACAGGGCGTCGGCGCAGCGGGTCTGCCGGGAGTCGCACGGCTGGCACTCCTTGAGGTGGTCCAGGTAGGCGCGGTGAGCGGTGTGGACAACCCCTTCAAGCCGTTGCAGTTGGGCGGCTACGCGCGGGGCGTGCTGGGCGGTACCGTGAGCCATGTCGACCCCTTCTCGGTCGGCCACGCCCTCGGGGCCGTTGACGCGGCCGCCGGGGGCTTTTCGTGTTCTCAACACTATGCCGGGTGGGCTAGGTGCGCTAGGTGAGACAGGCCCACTCGTATCGCCACGTGAGCCGGGCGCGCCTAGCGTCTCGATCATGGAGTGGAAGGCGGACATCCCGCGCTGGAAGCAGATGTACGAGGTGATCGAGGAGCGCATCGCCGATGGCACCTACGCGCCCGGCGGGCGTCTGCCGTCCGTCGTCGACCTGTGTGCCGAGTTCGGCGTTGCCCAGATGACCGCGCGCCGCGTCCTGCAGGAGCTGCGCGGTGCGGGCCTGGCGTACATGGAGCCCGGCATCGGCACGTCCGTCACGCCGCTACCCAAGCCGGAGGCCTGAGCCCCTCCCCAGCCGGGCGGCCAGGCGCTTATCGTGCTCACCCATGAAGATCATCCTGCGGGCCATCCTCGCCCTGGCTTTCACCGTGACCGGGGTCAGGTTCATCGTCGCGGCGACCACGGATCCTGACGGCATCGGCTTCGTCCGCATCGCAATCGGTGTCTGCGTGTTCTACGCCGCCTGGGCGATCGGACGACCCGCTCTCCGCTCCATATCCGTGCGGCGCGAGAAGGCCTGAGCCTGAACGCACGAAAGCGCCCCGCAGTCCCGAAGGGCAGCGGGGGCGCGTCGTGGTGGGGGCTCAGGCGATGCAGGCGCAGCCAGGAGCCGGCCCGCAGGATGGTCGGGGTGCCCGACGGGACGGTCCGGGCCCAGCGGAGTCGGAGCGTTCCGGCCGTGCCGCCGGTACGGACGACGCCGCGGGGCATTGCCGCGGCGCCGGTGGCCAGGAGTCCGATGCCGCTCGAGGTGGCCGCGTCCAGTCGGGACAGCTTGATGGAGCCGATGTCGTTGCCGTTGCCCGCGCTGATGCCGCCTTCGGTCCACGACGTGGTGGCGGCGGCCGGGGCGGACCCACCCAGGGTGATGTCCGCGTTGAGGTCGGTGTCCGCGTCGAGATAGGGGTCCATGGCGTACAAGGCGTTCGCGGTGACCGAGAGCGCAAGGTGGTCGTCGTCCCGTAGTGCGGTGGCGCTGGTGATTGATCACGGACCTGTCACGTCACGCCTGCAACAACGCGCTTGTCGTACTCATCTGACACGGTGTCCCGCACATGTACCGACTCAGGGGGACGCCATGTCTACGCCTCAGTACCCGCCGCCGCCGGGACCACCCGCGGGCCCGCCGCAGCCGCCGCCCGGGTGGCAGCAACCCGGATGGCAGCAACCGGGATGGGCAGGTCCGCCGCCGCAGCCGCGGAAGTCCAACGTCGGGAAGATCATCGGGTTCGGGTGTCTCGGCGTTTTCGTCCTCGCCGTCCTCGTCGTTTTCAGCGGCGTCGTCGGCGTCCTGGTCGGCAACGGCGGCGGCAGCGACCCGAAGCCCGGGGCCTCGAAGGACTCCGGCCGGCCCCCGACTGCCCCGTCGAAGTCGAAGGGCAGCGGCGACGACAAGGAGCAGGAGGAGGCCGGGCCGACCGGCGACGTGAAGATCGACGCGTGCACCGTCGACGACCTCATCAAGTGGCCGTCGGCCGAGCTCACCATCACCAACCGCAGCTCGAAGACGTCGAATTACGTGGTCCAGGTCGAGTTCGTGGACTCCAGCGGCACACGCATCAGCGAGGGCCTCGCCGCTACGAACAACCTTGAACCGGGCCGGAAGGCCAAGGAGACGGCGCAGGGCCTGAAGAAGGCCACGGGGAAGATCACGTGCCGGGTCACCGAGGTCACGCGCTACGCATCCTGACCGTCCGCAGACATGACGAAAGCGCCCCCGCCGTCCCGAAGGGCAGCGGGGGCGCTTTCCAGGAGGCGTCGGTCGACGTTGACCTTCCTGCGGACCGCACTGGCCCCGGCCCCCGCCGTGAACGGCAGGCGGCGGGCGGCGGGCGGCACGCGGAACGGCCTTGAGGCCGACGCGCGACCGGCCGGTGCCGGCTCGTCCGGTCATCGCGTGTGCCGGGCGGGCGCCGGTCGCCGAGGCGGCGGTGCGGGTTCCCGTCGCCTTCAGGACGACGCCCCCGCACCCTCCTCGATGAGTTCCTCGATGGCGTCATCGATGGCTTCGTCGAGCTGTTCCTTGGACAGGTAGCCGCAGGCCGCGTAGCCGGGTGCGGCATCGACGATGTCGGAGGGGCTGCGCAGTTCCTTCTCGATCCACTTCCGGCACTCGGGAGTGATGCTCGCCGCCACGCTGGGGGTGGGCAGCGCGCTCTCGAACGCCTCCTCGGCGGCCCTGGCGGCCTCGGGATCCTCCGGCCGCTCCGTGGTGGCCTCACCGGCCAGGTGCTCCAGGGTCTTGTCGTCCACGCCCGCGCAGGCTTCGGGGCGGGTGCCCTTGCCGTCTTCGGCGGTGGCGTCCTCGACCTGCCGGACGAGGGCGGCCTCGCAGGCGGCCGTGTCGGGTTCGCTGCCGCCGCAGGCGGTGATGGGCGCTGCGAGCAGCAGGACGGCGAGTACGGCGGTGCGCGTGCGCATGGTTCCCCCAGCGGCGTTGTGGCTGAGGGGGCATCATGTCCGGTTTCGACAACAGGTGTCTGCTGTACGACGGTTCCGTGACATGGGGGACCGCTGCCCGGTCGCTTGCGCTCACGTCCTGGAGCGCTGGGGCCCTTTGAAGTCCTCCCGCCGGCGATAGGAGTTGGGCACGGCGCGGTTCGACCTCGTCGTGCGCGTAGGCCGGGCCGGGACGGGGTTCCCGGCCGACGCCTCCGGGCGGCGTGCCGGAGGGACGGGACGGCCTCACCGGCCGAACGGGGCGAACCGGCGCCGCGGGTCCGCCGGGCTCCGACCGCGGGTCCGGACGCCCGGGGATTCCCCCCGGATGCGCCATCCGGGTGACTGTGGTGTGCTGGGACTGTCGATCGCGGCCCGGCGCCGACCCGGCGGTCCGGGCCCCGGCCATCCCGCCCCTTCCAAGGGGCCGGTGATCCGCGCTCCCTCGCAGGCACCGTCGTGTGCCCGGTGCCTCGGGAGCGCCGGCACCGGCCGACCCCGGTCCCCCGATCCGAGGTGGATCCCATGGCTCTTCCGAAGAAGCTCGCAGCAGGAACGATCGCCGCACTCGCGACGGGGGCCCTGGTCCTCGGCGGCACCGGTACGGCTCTCGCCGACGACGCCTGCCACGAAGGCGACTGGTCGCAGTGCCTGCAGGACGGCACGGGATGGTCCGCGGCGGAGCTCCAGGAGGCCCTGCAGTCCTTCCTGGAGGCGCACCCGGACATCGCCGCCGATCCCCATGTGCAGTCCCTCGTCACCCTCGTCACGGAGTGGTGGGAGGCGCATCCAGGGATGACGCACGACCGGCTGATGGACATGCTGGATTCGATGGTCTCCTGCCTGGAGGCGGGCGGCGGCTTCGAGTCCTGTGCGGCGTCGCCGTCCTGACGGAACGGACGACCGATGTCCGACAGCCCGAGGATCCTGGTGACCGGCGCCGCGGGAAGCGTGGGGGCGGTCGGCCGTACCACCGCCGGGCTGCTGCGGGAACGCGGCTTCCCCGTGCGGGCCTTCGTCCACCGGGACGACGAGCGGGCGGCGGATCTGCGGGCCACCGGCGCCGAGGTGTTCGTCGGCGACCTGACCCGGGCCGCGGACGTGGCGCGGGCGGCCGAGGGCTGTGGCCGCGTGTACTTCGGGATGGGGGTCTCGGCGCAGTATCTGCAGGCCGCGGCGACGACGGCGGCGGTGGCGCGGGCCCACGGCCGGCTCGACGTCCTGGTGAACATGTCGCAGATGACGGTCTCGCAGATGGACCTGACCAGCACGTCGGAGTCGAAGCAGCAGTGGCAGCAGTGGCTGGCGGAGCAGGTGATGAACTGGTCCGGGGTGCCGGTCGCCCACATCCGGCCGACCGTCTTCATGGAGAACCCGCTCTTCCTCGACCTCGGTTTCCGCTGGATCGCCCGGGACGGCACGATCCGCCTGCCCTTCGGCGACGGGCGGACCTCGCCCGTCGCGGCCCGGGATGTCGCCGAGGTGGTCGCGGCGGTCCTCGCGGATCCGGAGCCGCACATCGGGCGGATCCACGAGCTGACCGGGGTGGAGTCCCGCGACATGACGGCGATCGCCGCCGAGTTCTCGGAGGTGCTGGGGCGGCCGGTCTCGTATGTGGACGTCCCCTACGAGCCGTGGGCCGAGCAGGAACTGGACGCGCTGGGGCTCCCGGACCACGTACGCCAGCACATCGCCACCATGGCCCGGCTCCACGCGGCGAACCGGTACGACCGCGCGACGGACGACATCCGCCGGATCCTGGGCAGACCGGCCTCGGGCATACCCGAGTTGGTCAAGGAACACCCCCAGCTGTTCGGCTGACCCCCGGCTTCGGGCCACGCGCCGGGCGGCACCCACGCCGCGACGGCCTGATCGGCCCGAACACCCGTCGCGGGGCGTCCGGACCGGCGGGGCGGACCGCCGGGGCGTTCCGGTCCGGCTCATAGGGTGGGGGCATGTCCTCTCCGACCCCGCCGAACGCCGCGCCGCCCGGACGGGTCCCCGTTGACCCGGCCGAGCTGATCGCCGATCCCTACGGGGCGTACGGCAGACTCCGGGAGGCCGGTCCCGTCCACCGCGTCACCGGTACCGACGGGCGGCCCGCGTGGGTCGTCACCCGGTACGAGGACGTGCGCCAGGCCCTCGGCGACCCGCGGTTGTCCCTGGACAAGCGGAACGCCCTGCCCGGCAACTACTCCGGCTTCGCCCTGCCGCCCGCCCTCGACGCCAACCTGCTGAACATGGATCCGCCGGACCACACCCGCATCCGGCGCCTGGTGGCGCAGGCCTTCACCCCGCGCCGGGTCGCGGAGCTGCGCGAGCCGGTCCGCCGTACGGCCGCCGAGCTGCTGGACGCCGTCGCCCCCTACGGCCGCGCCGACCTGATCGCCGCCTACGCCGCGCCGCTGCCGATCCGGGTGATCTGCGACCTGCTCGGCGTCGCCCCCGGCGACCGCCGCGACTTCCGGGGCTGGACGGATGCCCTGGTCGCCCCGGATCCGTCGCGTCCGGCCGCCGCGAAGGCCGCGATCGCCGCCATGCTCGCGTACTTCGGGCAGTTGATCGCGCGCAAGCGAGCCCACCCGGACGACGACCTGCTCTCCGCGATGATCGCCGCCCGTGACGACGGCGACCGGCTCAGCGAGGACGAGCTGATGTCGCTGACCTTCCTCGTCCTCTTCGCCGGGTACGAGAACACCGTTCAGCTCATCGGCAACGCCGTCCTGGCGCTGCTGACCCATCCGGCGGAGCTGGCGGCGCTGCGCGCCGAGCCCGGGCGGACCGCGGCGGCGGTGGAGGAGCTGACCCGCTGGGACGGCCCGGCACCGCTGGCCATCCGGCGCTTCCCGCTGGAGGACGTCACCATCGGCGGCGTCACGGTCCCCGCCGGGGAGACCGTGCTGCTGTCGCTGGCCGCGGCCAACCGCGACCCCGCCCGCTTCCCCGACGCCGACCGGCTCGACTTCGCCCGCGCCGACACCGCGCACCTCGGCCTGGGGCACGGCATCCACTACTGCCTCGGCGCGCCCCTGGCCCGGATGGAGACCGAGGTCGCCCTCGCCGAGCTGCTGGCCCGCTTCCCGGGGCTCGCCCTGGACGCGGACCCGGCGCGACTGCGGTGGCGTTCCTCGATGCGCACCCGTGGCCTGATCGCCCTCCCGGTCCGCTTCTGACTCGCCGCCCGGCGCGGTTCTCCGGCGCCGGGCGCGGTTCACCGCCGGGCGGCGACGGTCGCCGTCCCGGCGACCAGCAGGGCGCACCCCGTCGCCGCGCCCAGGGCGGCGGGCGGTGTCACGAGGAGGACCAGGAGACCGCCGACCAGCGCTCCGGCCACCAGGGCGGCGACGCTCAGCGCCTGGCGCAGTGCCACGCCCCGGTTGCGCGTCGGGGCGCCGATGTCGCCGATCAGCCCGACCAGGGTGCGGGTCATCACCGTCGTGGTCAGGCCGCCGATGCCCACGCGCCCGGCCGTGGCGTTCTGGATGCCCATCGCCACCGCGCAGATCAGCACCAGCACGTGTCGCGGCCCGGCCAGCGCGTGCAGCGCGGTGGCCGCCGCGAGCAGTGCGGTCTGGCACCCCGCAGCGGCGCTCATCAGCACGATCGGAGGGCCGAACCGGGTCAGGGCCGTCCGGGAGAAGAGGATGCCCACCGCGAAACCGCCGAGGGCCACGAGTGAGGTGGCGACGGAGAACTGGGGCGCCCCGGCCAGGCCCAGGCTGACGAAGACCAGGTTGCCGGTCATGTTCGCCACGAAGACATGGCCCAGGCTGAGGATGCTCACGGCGTCGATCAGCCCGCTGAGCACGGTGAGGACCAGCAGCAGGAAGGTCAGCAGCCGCCGCCGGTCCCCGTCCGGGCCACCGCTCATGTCCGGCCGCCTTTCGCAGGGGTTCGGTGCCCATCCCGGTCAGGATGCACCGGGCCGGGGCCCGGAGCAGACTTGAGCGTGTCCGCCCGGACCAGGGTGCGCCCCCGAGAAGAAGGAGCGTGGTGATGGCGGAACCGCTGCCGCAGCCGGTGCTCAGCCCTCTCACCACGTCCGCGATCTTCCTGGTCGCGACGGTCGACCCCGGCGGCGAATCCGCCACCCGTGATCTGCTGGGGGACCTGTCGGGCCTGCAGCGGTCGGTCGGCTTCGGGACGCCGGACGGCCGGCTGAGCTGCGTGGCCGGGGTGGGGTCGCAGGTGTGGGGACGGCTCTTCGCCGGGCCGCGCCCCGCCGAGCTGCACCCCTTCGTCGAGCTGACCGGGGCCCGGCACCAGGCCCCCGCCACCCCCGGCGACCTGCTCTTCCACATCCGGGCCGCCCGGCTGGACCTCTGCTTCGGGCTGGCCGCCCTGATCATGGACCGGCTGCGGGGCCACGTCACGGTCCGTGACGAGGTGCACGGCTTCAAGTACCACGACATCCGCGATCTGCTGGGCTTCGTCGACGGCACCGAGAACCCGGTGGGGCCCGAGGCGACCGAGGCGGTCGTGATCGGCGCCGAGGACCCGGACTTCGCGGGCGGCAGCTATGTGATCGTGCAGAAGTACCTCCACGACCTCGACAGCTGGAACGCCCTGCCCGTCGAGGCGCAGGAGCGGGTGATCGGCCGCAGCAAGCTGGGCAACGTGGAGATGGCCGACGAGGTCAAGCCCGTCGACTCCCACGTCGCCCTGACCACGATCACCGATCCGGACGGCACGGAGCGGCAGATCCTCCGCGACAACATGCCCTTCGGCCGGGTCGGGAACGGCGAGTTCGGGACGTACTTCATCGGCTACGCCCGGACCCCCGAGGTCACCGAGCAGATGCTGCGCAACATGTTCCTCGGCGACGGGCAGGCGAGCCACGACCGGATCCTGGACTTCTCCCGGGCCGTGACCGGCACGCTGTTCTTCGTGCCGTCCGCCGACTTCCTGGACGACCTTCCCGATCCCCCCGCCGCCGCGGCCGCCCCGGCCGGCGAGTCGCTGGGGATCGGCGACCTGAGGAAGACGGTCCCCTCATGAACAACCTGCACCGCGAACTCGCCCCCATCTCCGAAGCCGCCTGGGACGACCTGGAGGAGGAGGCGCGGCGCACCTTCAAGCGCCACGTCGCCGCCCGCAGGATCGTCGACGTGCCCGAGGCCGGCGGTTCCGGGCTGGCCGGGGTGAACACGGGCCATCTGGACCCGATAGCCGCCCCCGGCGAGGACGTCGTGGCCCGCGTGCGACGCTCGCAGCCGGTCGTCGAGTTGCGTGTGCCCTTCACGGTGGACCGCGGTGAGGTCGACCTGGTGGAGCGCGGCGCCAAGGACGCGGACTGGCAGCCGGTGAAGGACGCCGCCCGGCGCATCGCGTTCACCGAGGACCGGGCGGTCTTCGAGGGGTACGCGGCGGCCGGCATCACGGGCATCCGCGCGAGCGCGTCGAATCCGCCGCTGACCCTTCCCGAGGACGTGCGCGACTACCCCAACGTCGTCAGCCAGGCCATCTCCGCGCTCCGCCTCGCGGGCGTCGGCGGTCCCTACACCCTCGCGCTCAGTGCCGACGCGTACACCGCCGTCAACGAGACCTCCCACTACGGCTACCCGATCCACGCACACCTGGCCCGCCTCCTCGACGGCGAGATCGTCTGGGCGCCCGCGATCGACGGGGCCTTTCTGCTCTCCACCCGGGGCGGCGACTTCGAGCTGCTCATCGGCCAGGACGTGTCCATCGGGTATCTGTCGCACGACGACACGAGCGTGCGGCTGTACTTCCAGGAGACCCTCACCTTCCTGGTGCACACGGCGGAGGCGGCGGTCGCGCTCACGGCCGCGTGACGGGTGACAGGCACCCGGTGTGGGTATTCGCCCGTTATGAGCGGAAAGCACAGGAAGACATCCCTCTGGCCGCATCGCACCCAGGGCAGGACCGGCGGGCCGGCCCGCCATGCCGCCCCGCAGGACGACGAGCGCCGCGAGCAGATCCCGGAGGACCTTCCGCCGGCCCACGCGCCGGTGGTCCCCGGCACCCACGTCGACGGCACGGAGGCGCCACACCACCGCGCCTGAGCGGCCCGCCCGTCGCCCGCCGGCGGCGGGCACCCGTTCGGCGGACGAGCCCGCGCCCGTGTCCCGGACGGCCCCGCAGCATGGGGAGCATGTTCGTGCCCGCCGTCGTCACCAGGGTGATGCAGGCGCTGTTCGCCCGCGAGGGCCGCTCGCTGCACGTCAGGGCGGTGGGCTGGGCGACGCTTGTCCTCGGCGTCGCCATGCTGCTCGGCTCGTACGCGGTCGTCGCGGCCGAGCGCGGCGCCGCCTCGGCGAACCTGACGACGTATCCACGGGCGCTGTGGTGGTCGGTGGAGACCGCGACGACCGTCGGCTACGGGGACTTCTACCCGGTGACGCTGGGCGGGCGGCTTGTCGCGTGCGTGCTGATGTTCGTCGGCATCACGACGTACGGGATGGTCACGGCGGCCATCGCCACCTGGTTCGTCAGCCGGGAGCAGCAGCGGCAGCACCGCCTCGGGCAGGCGCTGCGCGCGGGGGCGGCACGCGGCGAGCGCTGGGTGGGGGAGGAGGCGGAGGCGGTGCACGCCCGCTTCGACCGGCTGGAGCGGATGATCGCGGCGGGCGGCGGGCCGGCCCGCGGGGCGGGCGGCGACGCCGACGGGTGAGCCCCGGGCGGGACGGCCGCGCGGCCTGCTGACGGACCCTCACGAAGTGTGCCCCCGTACGGGTGGAGCGGTACCGGAGGGCGTGACACGCTCCGTCACGGCGGGGACCGATTGTGTGATTATTCGGCCCGCCTGGTTGGAGGTAGTACCCCATGACGTCAGTGACGGAATGTCAGTCCGGCCACCTTGTGGCGGAGGTGCGGACCCGATGACGATGCACACCGAGAACGAGATCGTCATCGACGCGCCCCTGCGGTACGTGTGGCTGCGGACCAACGACGTCGCCGGGTGGCCCACCCTGTTCAGCGAGTACGCCGAGGCCGAGATCATCGCCCAGGAGGGCGACACCACCCGCTTCCGCCTCACCATGCACCCCGACGAGAAGGGCCGGGTCTGGTCCTGGATCTCGGAGCGCACCGCCGACCCCGCCACCCGCACCGTGCGGGCCCGGCGGGTGGAGACCGGGCCGTTCGAGTTCATGAACATCTACTGGCAGTACGAGGAGCTCGGGCCGGAGAGCACCCGTATGCGCTGGCTGCAGGACTTCCGCATGAAGGTGGACGCGCCCGTCGACGACGAGGGCATGCGGCAGCGGATCAACAGCAACTCCCGGGTGCAGATGCAGCTGATCAAGGACCGGCTGGAGTCCCGCAGGATCCGCCCCGTCGGCACCCTGGACACGCACGCCGACACCCGCCGCGGCGGCGACATCCGCACCCTGCTGACCACCGCCTCGGTGGGGACGACGGACGGCTTCTGCGGCATGGTCACGGTCGGCCCGGGCGAGGCGGTGGCCGAGCACTACCACCCTTACTCGCAGGAGCAGTTGGTGGTCGTCGAGGGCGAGGTGCGGGTCGACCTGGACGGGTCGCCGCGCAGCGTCGCCGCCAACGAGGCGCTGCTCATCCCGCGCGGGGTCCGGCACCGGGTGGTGAACACGTCCGACGCGGTGGCCCGCGCCGTGTTCTTCCTCGCGCCGCTCGCACCGCGGCCCGAGCTGGGCCACGTGGACACCGAGAGCCGCGAGCAGGCCGCCGCCATCGCCCGCGCCGCCACCGGGGCGGGACCGGCGACGGAGGGCCCGGCACCGGGCCGCGAACTGGTCGACCGGTGACCGGAGGCCGCACCGCGCGCAGAGTCGTGGTGACGGGCGTCGGAGCCGTCGCCGCCGGCGGCGTCGGACGGGAGGCGTTCTGGGAGCGGATCGTCGGCGGCACGCCGGCGATCCGCCGGATCAGCCGCTTCGATCCCTCCCCGTACCGCTCGCGAATCGCCGCCGAGGCGGACTTCGACCCGGTCACGGCCGGGCTCACCCCCCAGGAGATACGCCGCAACGGCCGCTTCGCCCAGTTCGCGCTCGCCGCCGCCGCGGAGGCGCTCGCCGACAGCGGGCTGCGCCCGGAATGCCAGGACACCGACCGCATCGGGGTCTGCCTCGGCACCGCCGTCGGCGCCACCGTCACGCTGGAGGACGAGTACGTCGTCGCCAGCGACGGCGGCCGGCACTGGGAGGTCAGCCCCGACCACGGCATGCCCTTCCTCCACCGGGCGATGCACCCCTCCTCCGCCGCGGCCGAACTCTCGCTGCGGCACGGCCTGCACGGGCCGTCGTCGGTCGTCTCCACCG
The DNA here is from genome assembly GCF_040638135.1 of Streptomyces sp. NPDC026673. Lineage (NCBI taxonomy): Bacteria > Bacillati > Actinomycetota > Actinomycetes > Kitasatosporales > Streptomycetaceae > Streptomyces > Streptomyces sp. NPDC026673. The sequence goes on from NZ_JBEZXR010000022.1 coordinate 45,140, forward strand.
GCTGCACCTCCGGGATCGACGCGATCGGCTGCGCCTTCCAGACGCTGCGCGACGGCGAGGCCGACGTCATGCTTGCGGGCGCGGGCGAGGCGCCCATCTCCCCGGTCACCGTGGCCTGTTTCGACGCGATCCGCGCCACCACCGCGTTCGCGGGCGACCCCGAGCAGGCCCCGGCACCCTTCGACGCCCGGCGCGACGGATTCGTCCTCGGCGAGGGCGGCGCCGTGCTCGTCCTGGAGGAGCTGCGGCACGCCCTCGCCCGGGGCGCGCCGGTCTACTGCGAGGTGCGCGGCTGGGACAACCGGACCGGCGCCTATCACATGACCGGACTGCGACCCGACGGCTACGACCTCAGCGAGGCGATCATCTCCGCCATGTCGGAGGCCGGCATCGCCCCCGAGCAGCTCGACTGGATCAGCGCCCACGGCTCCGGCACGGTGCAGAACGACCGCTACGAGACCGCCGCGTACAAGCGCGCCCTCGGCGAGCACGCGCACAAGGTGCCGGTCAGCTCCATCAAGTCCGTGATCGGCCACTGCCTCGGCGCGGCGGGCGCACTGGAGATGGCCGCCTGCGCGCTGGCCGTACGGCGCGGCGTGATCCCGCCGACCGCCAACCTCCTGCGGCCCGACCCGTCGTGCGACCTGGACTACACACCGGTGCTCGCCCGCGAACGGCGGGTGCGGCACGCGCTGTCGGTGGCCTGCGGGCTCGGCGGGTTCCAGTCGGCGATGGTCTTCTCGGCCCTGGAACCGGACCCGGAACGGGAGACCCGGACATGACCACACGCGCGGTCCTCAGCGGGCTCGGGGTCGTCGCCCCCACCGGTGTCGGCAGCCGCCCCTACTGGCGGGCCACCGTCGCCGGCCGCAACGGCATCCGGCCGATCGGCAGGCCCGACGCGAGCCGCTCCCCGGTCGTGCTGGCGGGCGAGGTCACCGGGTTCGACGCCGCCCGCTGGATCGACGACGAGCTGCGCGCCGAGACCGACCGCTGGACCTGGTTCGCCCTGGCCGCGGCGGAGATGGCGCTGGCCGACGCCGCGCTCCGGCCAGCCGACCATCCGCCGTTCCACCTGTCGGTGGTCACCTCCAGCGGCTCCGGCGGCAACGAGTCCGGTCAGCGGGAGACCCACGCCCTGTGGGCACGGCACCCCGGTGGGGCGAACGCCCACCAGTCCATCGCCTGGTTCCACGCGGCCGGTGCCGCCCAGATCTCGATCCGGCACGGACTGACCGGCGGCTGCGGTGTCGTCGCCGCCGACGGGGCGGGCGGACTGGACGCGCTGAAGCACGCCTGGCGGCTGCTGCGGCGCGGCGGCAAGGCCGTGATCGTCGGCGGCACCGAGGCGCCGCTGTCGCCGTTCGCCCTCGCCTGCCAGTCCACCCTGCCCACCGTGCACCGCGGCAGCGACCCCGAGCGTGCCTATCTGCCCTTCAGCCCGTACGCCTCGGGATTCGTCCCCGGCGAGGGCGGTGCCCTGATGGTCCTGGAGGAGAAGGCGCACGCCGCGGAGCGCGGCGCGCGCGCCTACGCCGAACTGCTGGGCCACGCCGCCACGCACGACGCGCACCACCACACGGCCCCCGCACCCGACGGCCGCCAACTGGCCCGGGCCGTCGGCACGGCACTGGAGCGGGCCGGACGCGCTCCCGAGGACGTGGACGTGGTCTTCGCCGACGGCGCCGGGGACCCGGCCGGGGACGCGGCCGAGGCGGCGGCGCTCCACCGGGTCTTCGGCGACCGGCTGGCACACGTGCCGGTGACGGTGCCCAAGGCGGCCGTCGGCCGGCTCACCTCCGGTGCCGGCGCACTGGACGCGGTGGCCGCCGCCCTCGCCCTGCGCACCGGGGTCATCCCGCCCACCCGCGGCGGCGACGCGCGGGCCGCCCGGGAGCGGTACGGCATCCGGCTGGTCACCCGCTGGACACGGCCGGAACGGCTCACGACGGCCGTGGTGATCGCCCGCGGGACCGGCGGGTTCAACAGCGCCGTCGTCCTGGGGTCGTTGGACGGAGACTCCTCGTATTAGCGGTGTGCCCTACGGCCTGGGAGTGAAAGAGGGAAAACCTGGAGCAATGCCCGTCACGTCCGCACGGTGGGGGCGTTGCTCCTGGTGTCGGCGTCCGGAGGACGTCGTTGAACTCCCAGAGGAGAAACTCCCCATGCTGAAGAAGGCTCTCGCCTGCGCTTCTCTCGCCGTCGCGGCCGCCGGCGCCGTAGCCCCCGCCGCCGTGGCCTCCGACACCTCGGGCGGGAACTACTCGCAGAACGTCAACCTGATCCCGCACCCCTGCATCGACGTGAAGCGCATCAACGCCGTCACCCCGCTGCTCCCGGTCGACCTGCTGACCGAGACCAGCGGCCAGCAGTGCAACGAGAAGTCGAAGGTCGTCGACGCGCACAAGTCGGCGCTGTCCGACCTGATCGACGCCGGGGCCTACCAGAACTGACGGCCTGGAAGCGCATCAAGGGCCCGGCCCCGCGGAACTCCGCGGGGCCGGGCCCTTTTCCGGCGTACGTCTCCGCCGTGGATCCACGGCGCACGCACAAGCGGCGGCCGCCCCCGTGTGTTACGGGGACGGCCGCCGTGGATCCCGCCCGGAATCAGTTCTGGTACGCGCCGACGTCGGCGAGATCGGACAGCGCCGACTTGTGCGCGTCCACCACATGGGACTTCTCGTTGCACTGCTGGCCGCTGGTCTCGGTCAGCGCATCGAGCGCGACAGGGGTGACGGCGTTGATGCGCTTCACGTCCAGGCAGAGGTGCGGCAGGACGTTGACGTTCTGCGAGTAGTTCCCGCCGTGGACGTCGGAGGCCTGGGCAGTCGGCGCGAGGGCCGTGGCGCTGCCCGCGGCGGCCACCGCGAGAGTGGCACAGGCGAGTGCCTTCTTCAGCATGTTGCGAAGCTCCGGAATGAGGTGCGGACGGATGGCGGGGGCGCCCGGAGGCGCCGCCGTCAGGAGTTGACGCAGACGTTGCCGGCCGTGGAGTTCAGCAGCGCGCCGATGTTGAGGCCGTTGCCGCAGACGTTGACCGGGATGTTGATCGGCAGCTGGATGACGTTGCCGCTGAGCACACCCGGGGAGCCGATGGCCGCAGCCTCGGCGGAGGCGCCGCCGCGGTCGTAGTGGCGGCCCTTGCCGCCGTCGCTTGCGAGGGCGCCGCCCGCACTGCCCACAACCGCGACACCGGCCGCGACGGTCAGCACTGCGGCCTTCGAGAGACGCTTCACGAGCTTTTCCTTTCCTTGGTCACTGACGTGCGGTCTGGTCAACGACGCGCAAGGCGGGGCGGATGCGGAGCGTCACCCGAACAGCCGCCGGAACCGGGCGGCCGGGATGGTCAGCTGATAACCAGAAACCTGGGGGGTCGTCAGATGTCATCACCGGTCGAGGAGATCTGCAGATGCGACGTTCCCTCCGGCGGACCGCTTCCGCCGCCCTGATAACGGCCCTTCCCGCCCTCGCGCTGGCGGCACCCCTCCCGAGCGCGGCGGAACCGCGCCCCGGGCCCGCGGGAGCGATCCCCGGGCAGTACATCGTCACCCTGGACCCCGGCACCGCGCCGGGTGCCGTTCTGGACGGGCTCGGCGTCCGGCCGCTGTTCACCTACCGCCACGCGCTGCCCGGCTTCGCCGCCCGGCTCACCCCCGAACAACTGCGGCGGGTGCGTGCCGCGCCCGGCGTCGACGAGGTGGAGCAGGACGCGGTGGTGGCCATCCCGCTCGGCGAGGACGCCCCCGCCGACAGTGATCTGGAGCCTCCCTATCCGGGCGAGGTCCCGGGCGAGCCGACCGGCCCCGTCGACTTCCCGCAGGACCCCGCCGCACCCGGCGCCCCGGCAACGGACCCCGGCCCGGACCGGGGTTCCGCGGGCGGGGTCGCCCCGGATCAGGGGGCACCGCAGCCGGCACCCGGCGGGGAGGAGGGCCCCGGACCGGCGGGACCGGACGAGCAGCAGCCTCCCGAGCAGGCGTTGCCGGACCAGGCGATGCCGGGGCAGCCTGAACCGGAGCAGGCGATGCCTGGACCGGCGGAACCGGACCAAGCGGTGCCGGGGCAGGCCCAACCGGAGGAGGCCGAACCGGACCAGGCCGGCCCGGAGGAGTCCGGCCCCGAGGAGCCCGGAACCGAGCAGCCCGGAACGGAGGAGCTCGGACCTGAGCAGGTGACCGATCCCGCGCCGCCGGGGGCGTCCGCCTCGCCGAGGCCTGGGACCAAGCCGGTGCTCCCGCAGGAGCTCTACAGCCCCGCCTCGCCCTCCGCCCCGGTGCCGGACTCCTCCGGACCCACGCGGGCGAAGGCGGTGCGCGGGCTGGGCGGCTTCACGCCCTGGGGCCTGACGCGGATCAACAACCGGGCTCTCGGGGGCTCCGGTTTCTCCGTGCGGGCCACCGGCGCCAAGGTCACCTCGTACATCGTCGACAGCGGCATCGAGTTCTCCCACCCGGACTTCGGCGGGCGGGCCGTGCCCGGCTTCGACGCGATCGGCGACGGCCTGGACGGCGGGGACTGCAACGGCCACGGCACCCATGTGGCGGGCACCGTCGGCGGCAGCTACACGGGTGTCGCGCGCAAGACGACGCTGGTGTCGGTGCGGGTCTTCCCCTGCGTCGGACGTACGTCGAACTCCGCGGTCGTCGCCGGCATCGACTGGGTCGCCGGGAACGCGAAGAAGCCCGCCGTGGCGAACCTGTCGCTCGCCGGACGCTGGTCCCTGGCCGTCAACCGGGCCGTGGAGGGCCTGGCCAAGGCCGGGGTGTTCCCGGTGGCCGCGGCCGGGAACGACAACCTCAACGCGTGCTTCGTCTCGCCGGCGAGCTCGCACGCGGCGTTCACCGTCGGCGCGATCGACCAGGAGGACCGCAGGGCCTGGTTCAGCAACTGGGGCACGTGCGTCGACATCCACGCCCCGGGCAGGGGCATCCTGTCCGCTTATCTCAACGGGACGTTCCGTGACATGGACGGCACGTCGATGGCCGCCCCGCACGTCACGGGGATCGCGGCCCTCTACAAGGACACCCACGGTGACGCGTCCTTCGCGGCGCTGAGTGAGTGGCTCACCGGTCACGCGGTCCGCAATGTGCCCATCGACGGCGGGTACGGCACTGCGCGGCTGACCGCGTTCACCAACAACCTGTGACATGGCGGGGCCGCCGGAGGAATTCTCCTCCGGCGGCCCCGGGAGGTGGCGCGGTGAGCGTCAGCCGTTGATGCAGACGTTGCCCGCGACGGGGTTGAGCAGCCCGAGCGCGTTCAGGCCGTTGCCGCAGACGTTGATCGGGACGTTGATCGGCACCTGGATGACGTTGCCGCTCAGGATGCCGGGGGAGCCGACGGCGATGGCGCGGGCGTTGGCACCGCTGCGGCGGTTGCCGTAGCCGTAACCGTCGAAGCCGTAGCCCTTGCCGTAGCCCTTTCCGTAGCCGTGCCCGCCGCCCTTGCCGTAGCCCCCGCCGTAGCCGTCCGCGAGAGCGGTGGTGGCCGAGCCGAGGACGAGGGCACCGGTGGCGACGGTCAGGGCGACAGCCTTGGAGAAACGCTTCACTTCTGTTCCTTTCGGACTGGAGGGACCAAAGGTCGTGATCTGACCAACGATCCCATTTGTCCATGGATGCGCATGATCACCCGAATAGTCGTACCGGATTCGGATTCCGGATGACGAATCGTCAGTTCTTCGGCTTCCGGACGGCCGTTCGGCGTACCAGGAGCGGCGGGATCCGGCCATCGATGTGACGGTGGGTCACATGACGCTCGCCGCCGCTCCGCGTACCCGACGACTCACCGCGGGCGCGGCACGCGTCCTCGCCGGGCTGACCGGCACGGCGGTGCTGCTGTCCCCCGGGTGGGCCGCGGGCCCGGCCCTGGCCGAGGCCCCGCCGGCGGCCGGCGGAGCCTCCCCGTTCTGGGTGGACCCGGACAGCCGGGCGGCCCGGCAGGCCGACGCCTGGGAGGCGCGTGGGCGGCTGGGGGAGTCCGCGCTGCTGCGGCGGATCGCCGAACAGCCGCTGGCCGTCTGGCTCGGCGACCGGACCCCGGACGCCGGGGGCGAGGCCCGCCGGATCACCGTCGCCGCCGAACGCGCCCACCGGATCCCGGTGCTGGTCGCCCACAACATCCCCCAGCGCGATTGCGGCAGCCCGCCGGCCGGCGGTGCCGCCGACGCGGCGGCCTACCGCCGCTGGATCGCCCGTCTCGCCGACGGCATCGGCGACCGTCCGGCCGTGGTGATCCTCGAACCGGACGCCGTCCCCAGGCTGGTGACGGGCTGCGGCGGGGCCGGCCCCGCGCCGGGCCCGGGCCGGGCGGCGCTGCTCGCCGAGGCCGTACGGGTGCTGAAGGCGCGCCCCGGCACACGTGTCTACCTCGACGCGGGGAACCCCGGCTGGATCCCGGACCCGCGCGGGCTCGCCGCGGCGCTGCGGCGCGCCGGGATCGGCCGGGCCGACGGCTTCTCGCTGAACGTCGGCAGCTTCCACACCACGGAGGTCAGCAAGGAGTACGGCGACCGGCTGTCCGGGCTGCTCGGCGGCGTCCACTACGTCATCGACACCGGCCGCAACGGCAAGGGCCCCTGGGCGGCCGTACGCAGGGACGCGGGGTCCTGGTGCAATCCGCCGGACCGCGCGCTCGGCCCCGTGCCCACCGTCCGCACCGGCAGCCCGCTGGTGGACGCTTATCTGTGGGTGAAACGCCCCGGCGAGTCCGACGGCGCCTGCCGGGGGGCACCGGCCGCGGGGCACTGGTGGTCGCGGTACGCACTGGAACTGGCCCGGGAGGCGGGGCGTCGGACGTCGGCGCGCGCGTCGCGGCCCGCGCCCGCCGTGCCCACGTGGACCCCCGCGGTGCCCACTTCGGCGTCGCCACGCGCTTCCGCCTCCGCCCCGGCTTCCGCCTCCGCCCCGGCTTCCGTGAACGCCCTGACCTCCGCCCCGGCTTCCGCTTCCGCCCCCGTTTCCGTGAACGCCCCGGCTTCCGCCTCCGCCCCGGCTTTCACGGCCGCTCCCTCCGCCGTCCCCGGAGCCGGGCCGTCCGGCTCCGCGTCGCCCGGGGTGCCGCCGCGCGGCGGGCGATGACAAGGAGCGGGTGCCGGATCCCCGAGGGCCCGGCACCCGCTCCCGTGTTCCTTCCGTCGCGTTGCTCAGCGCCTCACCAGGTGGCGCCGTGCCGCCGCCACCCGGGCGGAGGTGCGCCGCCTGGGCGCGCGGTGCCGGCCGGGTGCCGTACGACGGGCCCGCCGCACGGCACGGAGGCCCACCACCACGCGCCGCCGCAGCACACTGCACCGCCAGGCCAGCAGCGGCGCCAAGGTGATCAGCAGGGCGATCGAGGCCCAGGCGCGCATCGCCGCGTGGGTGTGGCCCAGGGGGACCGAGGCGAGCAGCGAACCGGCGAACACGGCCGCCCACAGCAGGTGGACACGGAAGGCCGCGAGCCGGTCGGGGCGGGCGGGGTCGCCCTCGGGCATGGCGGGGGAGCCCGGCGCGCGCCGCAGCACCGCCCGCAGCAGGGAGAGCACGTAGACCGGGGCGGACAGCGCGGACATCACCATGCCGGCGAGGCCGAGGGAGCCCTTCGGCCTGCGGGGGCTGACGTTGCGCGGGCGGTTCGCCAGGCAGAGGGCGATCCGGAAGGCGGCGGCGTTGGCGTAGAGCGTCAGCCACACCGAGGGATCGATGGCGGAGCCGGAGGCGCCCAGCCCGAGGAAGAGGACACAGGACAGCCCGCCGAGGATCCAGCCGGCCGCGGCCATGGGGTAATGGGCCACGGTCAGCGCGTGGTTGAACAGGCGGCCGGGGCGGCGCAGCTTCCACGGGGCCTTCCAGGAGTGCCGCACGATGGTCCCGTAGGCGTCGCGGCTGCGGTGCAGCTGCTCGGCGAAGAAGCCGGTCCAGGAGGACGGTCCCCCGCCGACGGCCAGGACGTCCGGGGTGTGGACCGAGCGCCACGGGCGGCCGGTGGCGGGGTTGCGGCGGCCGTGGATGTCCAGGCCGGTGGCCAGGTCCCCGGTGACGGGGGCGTACAGCCCGCCGGCCTCCCGCAGCGCCGAGACGCGGATCACGTGCCCGCTGCCGACGAACTGGGCGGAGCCGTAGCGGTTGGCGGCCCGCTGGGTGAGCGCGTGGAAGAGGAAGCGGTGGCCCTCGGCGGCCCTGGCCACGGCGGTGTCGTGGTTGCCCTGGACCCGCGGCCCGACGACGAAGGCGATGTCCGGGTCGCGGAAGTAACCGAGCATCCGCTCGAGGAAGTTGGGAAGCGGGACGTGGCCGGGGTCGACGCGGGCCGTGAAGGCGTAGTCGGCGCCGTGGGCGTCGAGCCACGCGTTGTGATTGCCGTGGCCGGTGCCGACACGGAAGGCGCCCTTGGGCCGGTTCCAGCGTTCGACGCCCTTGCGGGTGAAGTGGCGCACGCCCAGTCGCTCGCAGAGCAGCCGGGCCTCCGGGTCGTCGCCCTCGTCCAGCAGCCACACGTCGAGGGGGCCGTCGTGCCGGACGCGCACGGCGCCCTCCAGCGTCGCCCGTACCGCCTCCAGGGAGTCGCGGCCCGGGACGAAGGGGGTGAGGAAGGCGACCCGGGTGCCCGGGACCGGGGCCACCGGGACGGGGTCGCGGGCGACCAGGGTGGCATGGGCGTGCGAGACGACGGCGATCAGACGGATGAGCTCGATCAGGCCGAGCGAGACCAGCAGCGCGGTGTCCGTGACCTGCGCCCAGGGCGGCACGGCCTCGCGGTGCGCCCAGTGGCGCGGCTGCACCAGCCAGACCAGCAGTGCGAGCGAGGCCAGGGGCGCGGCGGCGAGCAGCAGCCCGGTGCGGACCCGGTGCCCCTCGCGGGAGAGCGTGCTGCGGTACCTCACCCGGTACAGCACCCCCGGCCGCGGGGGGTCGTTGAGCGGTCCGGCGAGCGTGCCGAAGCGCGCGTGGTCGTGGCGGAGTGCCGGGCCCGGGCCCGGGCCCGGATCGGACCGGTCCCCGTCGCCGGTGGCCGGCGACGGGACGAGCCCGCCGGACGAGGCGGGCGTCTTGCGCATGCTGCTGGGCGTGATCGTCACGGCGACCCCGGAGGAAGAGAGAGGTGAAGGAATCACCGGAAGGTGGGAAAACGGTGCAAAGCGCCTGATGAGCACTGAGAAACTAGCAAACGGCCCTAGAGTTGTCCGACAAGCCGACAATCGGCGTGGCGTGCTGCGCGGCCATTGCCCGTTACGCCCCGGCACGGATACGCTGCGTTCGCGATACCGATCGCTATACGGAATATCGAACAGGCGCCGGAGAGAGCGAGCAGAGATGGGACGTCTCGTACCCGCCGTGACCAGAGCCCTGGACATCCTGGAGCTCTTCCTCGAAGGCGACGGCACGATGTCCGCGCCGGAGATCACCCGCAGGCTCGGTCTGCCGCGCACCACCGTGCACGAGCTGGTGACCACCCTCGCCGCGCGCAACTACCTGGTGGCGCAGCCCGGTCAGACCGGCCGCTACCGGCTCGGCGTGCGCACGTACCAGCTCGGCAGCCGCTACGCCGAGCAGCTGGACCTCGCCGCGGAGGGGCAGCAGGTGGCCAGGTCCGTCGCCGAGACCTGCGACGAGACGGTGCACGTGGCCATCCTGGAGGGCACGGACGTCATCTACATCGCCAAGGTGGACAGCACGCACGCGGTGCGGATGGTGTCGGCGGCCGGCCGCCGGCTCCCCGCGCACTGCACCTCCGTCGGCAAGATGCTGCTCGCCTCGCTGTCCCCGGACGACCTCGACGCGCGCCTGCCCGCGGACGGTTCGCTGGCCGCGATGACCGAGCACAGCATCACCACGACCGGAGAACTGCGGCGCCAGCTCGACGCGGTGCGCGAGCGGGGCGTCGCCGTCGAGCGGCGTGAGTCCAACCCGGACGTCTCCTGCGTCGCCGCCCCGGTCCGCGACTCGGCGGGACGGGTGGTGGCCGCGCTCAGCATCTCGATACCGATGATCCGCTGGAGCGAGGAGCGCCGGGCCGAGCTGGAGGAACTGGCCGTCAAGGGGGCCGCCGAGCTGTCGGAGCGCCTGGGCCACCGTGGCGGCGTGCGGTGAGCGCGGTCGAACTCGCCCTGAAGGCGGGGGCGCGGCTCGGCGAGGGCCCCACCTGGGACCCGGCCGCCGCGCGGTTGCTGTGGGTGGACATCCTCGCGTCCCGGGTGCACTGGTACGACCCGGCAGGCGGCGGTGAATCGGTGATGGCGACCGGGCAGCACGTCGGCGCGGCCAAACCGCGCGCGGCCGGCGGCATCGTGGTCAACCTGCGTGACGGGGTGGGGCTGTACGACGCGGACGGCGCCTTCCGCTGGCTGTACCGGGATCCCGTCCCCGGCCGCCGCGCCAACGACGCGGCGGTGGACGCCGCGGGCACCCTCTGGGCCGGCACCATGCGCTACGACGAGGCGCCCGGCGGCGGCACCCTGACCCGGGTGGCCCCGGACGGCACCGTCCTGCCGGTGCTGGACGACGTGACCGTCAGCAACGGCACCGACTGGAGCCCCGACGGCTCCCTCATGTACTACGTGGACAGCCCGACCCGGCGCGTCGACGTCTTCGACGTCGACCGGGACACCGGACTCGTGCGCGGGCGGCGGCCGTTGGCGGTGATCGAGGAGTCCGCGGGTCTCCCGGACGGCCTCACCGTGGACGCCGACGGCTGCGTCTGGGTGGCGCTGTGGGACGGGGCGGCCGTGCGCCGCTACACCCCGCGCGGCGACCTGGACCGGATCGTCGAGGTGCCCGTGCGGCGGCCCACCGCCTGCGCCTTCGGCGGTCCGGGGCTGACGGATCTCTACATCACCTCCGCGACCACGGGCCTTGACGGGCGGGAGCTGGCGGCGCAGCCGCTCGCGGGCTCGCTCCTCGTGCTGCCGGGAGCCGGGCAGGGGATGCCCGATGTGCCGTTCGGTGGCTGATTCCGTGGTGATTAGGGGTTGATTCGGGGCTGATCGGCGGCCTAAACCCGCATGTCCCGGGTTTCACAGAGGTTTCACGGGATCGACGGCCGACTCATATGTACGTCGTATCGTCGCGTCACATACGCTGCCGGGGCGATGGACTACTGCGCAGCCTGCCGACGGCACATCAACGGCGCCCTGTCTTGCCCGGGGTGCGGAACGCCCGCTCACCAGCTCGGTGTGAAGGGGCCTGCCGACGCGTCCGCGCAGGAGCCCGCGACCGGCGGTACCGAGGCCTCCGAGGGGGGTCGCGCGGAACGCCGCAAGGCGGCCGCCCGCGGCTCCGAGGAGGGCGCCACGCGCCGCTCCGGCAGCCGGGCCCGCACCCGCCGTATCCGCACCCGCCGCCGTTCCCGGCTGCTGGTCGGCACCCTGGTGGGCGCGGCGATCGTGCTCGTCGGCTGGAGCGTCGCCGAGCTCCCGCTCGCCGGCTATGTGACGGGATCCGGTACGGAGTCGGCCGCCTCGGACCACACCGGGACCGGCGGCGCCTCCCCGAGCGCGAGCTCCTCGTCCGGCACCAAAGCCTCGGGCGCGGCCGAACCCACGTCCGACGCTTCGGCGTCGGCGAGCGCCAGTGCCTCCGCGTCGCCCAGCGCCTCGGCGAGCGACAAGAAGTCGCCGTCGCCCTCGGCCTCCGACTCCCGACCGGCCAGTCAAGCCCCCGCCAGCTCCGGGGCCACGGCGCCCGCCGGCGGTGGCCCCACCACCTCGGCCCCGGACCCCACGACCTCGGCGCCCCCGCCGCCCACGCAGACGCCGCGGCCCACGCCGACCTGCACCCGTTTCCTGTGGTGGTGCACCTGACGGGTCCCGGGCCCGTCCTCCCGCACGCCCGATCATCTCCGTACGCCCGATTCCCGTACGCCTGGATCCCGCACGCCTGATCCGTCGCGCCGTCGCGCCGTCGCGCGCCGGCGTTCTCGCCGTGCCGCGCCGGGTGTCCGCTCGTGCCGGTGTGCGACGGGACACGCCCGTGCCGATTTATTTGACTTCTTCAAACATCAAGGCTCATGGTTAGTTAAGAACCTAAAGCTTTGGAGGCGTTCCCCCATGCCGAAGAGCCGTGAATGGCATCTGGTCTCCCGTCCCCACGGGTGGCCGAAGCCCGAGGACTTCGCGCTGCGCGAGGCCGAGGTCGCGGAGCCGGGACCCGGCCGGATCCTCGTGCGCAACCTGTACGTGTCGGTCGACCCCTACATGCGCGGCCGGATGTCGTCGAGGAAGTCGTACGCCGAGCCGTACGCGCTGGACAAGCCGATGCACGGGGGCGCGGTCGGCCGTGTCGTCGCCTCCGGCGCGGAGGGGTTCGCCGAAGGGGACCACGTCCTCCACCAGTTGGGCTGGCGTGAGTACGCGGTCCTCGACGCCGGGTCCGCGGTCAAGGTCGATCCCGGCCTGGCGCCTCTCTCCACGTATCTGGGCGTCCTGGGGATGCCCGGTCTGACCGCGTACGCCGGTCTGACGCGCGTCGCCGGGTTCAAGGCCGGCGACGCGGTGTTCGTGTCCGGTGCGGCGGGTGCCGTGGGCAGCGAGGTCGGCCAGATCGCCCGGCTCAAGGGTGCCTCCCGGGTGATCGGCAGTGCCGGCTCGGACGAGAAGGTCAAGCTGCTGACCGAGGAGTTCGGCTTCGACGCCGCCTTCAACTACAAGAACGGCCCCGTGGCCGAGCAGCTGGCGGAGGCCGCGCCCGACGGCATCGACGTCTACTTCGACAACGTCGGCGGCGAGCACCTCGAAGCCGCCATCGACGCGATGAGGCTCCACGGCCGTATCGCCGTCTGCGGCATGATCTCGCAGTACAACGCCACCGAGCCGACGCCCGCGCCGCGCAACCTGGCGCAGATCATCGCCAAGCGCTTCCGCATGGAGGGGCTGCTCGTCGGCGACCACTACGACCTCCAGCCGAAGTTCGTGGAGGAGGTCTCGGCGTGGGTGCGCTCGGGCGAGCTGAAGTACCACGAGACAAAGACCGAGGGCATCGAGACCGCGGTGGACGCCTTCCTCGGCATGCTCCGCGGTGAGAACGTCGGCAAGATGCTGATCGAACTCCCGGAGTAGCCCGCGGGGTCCGCGCGGGCTTCCCGGGCGGAGCCGGGCGGACCGCCTCGCGGCGGCGACGAGGACGAGGGGCGCGCCCGCACGGGCGCGCCCCTCACGCCTTCGGGGTCAGCAGGGTGACGAAGTGCCGGAAGACCGCCGGCATGTCGACCGATTCGGGGTCGTGCAGCCACTGCAGCTGCAGGCCGTCCATGACGGCCACGAGCAGCGGGGCGGCCTGCTCGGGCGTGAGACCGCCGGGCAGCGTCTCCCCGTACTCGCTGCGCAGCGAGTCGGCGGCCCACCGGCGCACCCTGGTGTAGCGGTCCTTGAAGTACTCCCGCGCCGGGTGGTCCTCGGTGACGCTGTCGCCGGCGAGCACGGTGAAGACCTGGACGACGCCCGGCCGGGTGGCGTTGTATTCGACGAGGTTGGCCACCATCTCCATCGGCCAGGCCGTGCCGTGCAGCGCCGCCGAGGCCATGTCCCACCGGTCGCGGACCTCCAGCACCGCGATGAGCAGGGCCTCCTTCGTCGGGAAGTAGTGCAGCAGTCCCTGCTGCGTGAGGCCGACCCGCTCTGCGACGGCGGCCAGCGAAGCGCCCCGGTAGCCGCGCTCGGCGATCACTTCGAGGGCGGCCTGGATGATCTCCGCCTTGCGGTCCTCGTTGCGGACCGCGCGGCCGAGTCCCCGGCCGCGGTCGTTGGGGGTCACAAGCGTGAGCCTAACCCCCGGCGCCGCGCGCGTGGCAGGGAGATAACGAAACGATGACGGCACCTACCGATCAGCAGGGCGCCGGTCGGAGGATGTCACCAGCCGGGACGGCAGGCGACGGGTTGTTCGGTCCTCACGAAGGAGTCCACCCCATGAGCGACATCTCCGGAACCCCGCTCGACGAGGCGGTGGAGCGCGCGCTGGGCAAGCTCGACCTCGACGCGAAGACGCGGCTGCTCGCCGGGCAGGACATGTGGTCGCTGCCCGCCCTGCCCGAGATCGGGCTGGGCTCCCTGGTCATGTCGGACGGTCCCATCGGTGTGCGCGGCGTGCGCTGGACGGCGGACGACCCCTCGGTCGCGCTGCCCAGCCCCACCGCGCTCGCCGCCACCTGGGACCCCGCCCTCGCCCGCCGCACCGGTCGGCTCCTCGCGCAGGAGGCCCGCCGCAAGGGTGTGCACGTCCTGCTCGCCCCCACCGTCAACCTGCACCGCTCACCGCTGGGCGGACGGCACTTCGAGGCGTACTCCGAGGACCCGTACCTCACCGGTGAGATCGGCACCGGCTATGTCGCGGGCGTCCAGGACGGCGGAGTCGGCACGACCGTCAAGCACTTCGTCGCCAACGACGCCGAGACCGACCGCTTCACCGTCGACAACGTGATCGGCGAGCGCGCCCTGCGCGAGCTCTACCTGGCGCCCTTCGAGGCCATCGTCAGGAACGCCCGTCCCTGGGGTGTCATGGCCGCCTACAACTCCGTCAACGGCACCACCATGACCGAGCACCACCGCCTCCAGAACGAGGTGCTGCGGGAGGAGTGGGGTTTCGACGGCTTCGTCGTCTCCGACTGGACGGCCGCCCGGGACACCGTCGGCGCCCTCACCGGCGGTCTCGACGTGGCCATGCCCGGCCCGCGCACCGTCTACGGCGAGGCGCTGGCCCGCGCGGTGCGCGACGGGCGCGTCGAGGAGTCCGCCGTGGACACGGCGGTGCGCAACGTGCTGCGGCTCGCCGCCAGGGTGGGCCTGCTGGCGGGCACCCCCGCGGCGGTGCCCGCCGAACTGCTCCCCGCCGCCGTGGACGGCCCCGCGCTCGCCCGCGAGATCGCCCGCCGCTCCTTCGTGCTGGTGCGGAACGAGCCGTTCGACGGTCGTCCCGTGCTCCCGCTCGACCCCGCCGCGGTGCGCCGGCTGGCGCTTCTCGGCGCGGCCGCGCGTGACGCCCGGGTGCTCGGCGGCGGCTCCGCCCAGGTCTTCCCCGCCAGGGTGGTCTCCCCCCTGGACGGCCTGCGCGCCGCGCTCCCGGAGGGCACCGCCCTGACGTACGCGGTGGGCGCCGACCCCAACGGGGAACTCGCCCCCGCCGGCGCGGGGTTCGCCCTGCGCGCGATCTGCCGGGACGCCGCGGGCGCGGTCCTCGGCAGGTGTGCGCTGCCCGGCGGCCATGTGCAGTGGATGGGCGGCGACCTTCCGGACGGCGTGACCCACGAGGCGCTGCACTCCGTCGAGGTCACCGGAACCTTCACCCCCCGCGAGAGCGGCCCGCACCACTTCGGCACCCGGGGGCTGGGCGGCTTCCGGCTGGTCGTGGACGGTGCGGTGGTCTTCGACGGCGTCCAGACCGCCGGTCCGGAGTCCGGCCCCTTCGAGGGGATGTTCGGGGCTCCCGTCGAGCGCGGCAGGGTGGAGCTGACGGCGGGCGTGCCCGTCCCGGTCTCGCTCACCCATCTCGTCCCCGGGACCCGGGACGCGCCGGTCAGGGCGGTCGTCTTCTCCCTCGTCCACGGCGAACCCGAACGGGACGAGGACGAGTTGATCGCGGAGGCGGTAGCGGCCGCACGGGACGCGGAGGCCGCTCTGGTCGTCGTCGCGACCACCGAGCGGGTCGAGAGCGAGGGCTTCGACCGTGCGGACCTCCGCCTGCCGGGCCGTCAGGACGATCTCGTGCGCGCGGTGGCGGCGGTGAACCCGCGGACGGTGGTCGTGGTGAACGCCGGTTCTCCGGTGGAGATGCCGTGGCGCGAGGAGGTCGCCGCGGTGCTGATCGGCTGGTTCCCCGGGCAGGAGGCCGGGGCGGCGCTCGCGGACGTGCTCCTCGGTGCCGCGGAGCCGGGCGGCCGGCTGCCCACCACCTGGCCGGCGCGGCTTGCCGACGCCCCGGTCGGCGAGGTCGTTCCGCAGGCCGGGACGCTCCGGTACGACGAGGGCGTCTTCATCGGCTACCGCGCCTGGGAGCGGTCCGGGGCGCGGCCCGCCTACCCGTTCGGCCATGGGCTCGGCTACACCGACTGGGCCTACGAGGGCGCGTACTTCACGGCGGCGGAGGACCTGGCGGACGGCGGCCCGGACATCCTGGGCACGGTCACCGTACGGCTGCGCAACACCGGAGACCGGCCCGGGCGGGAGGTCGTGCAGGTCTATCTGGCGGCTCCCCCGGACGACGCCGCGGAGGCCGGGCGCCCGGTCCGCGTCCTCGCCGGCTTCCTCCCGGTCGAACTCCCCGCCGGCGCCGTGACACAGGCACGGATCCCGCTGCGCCGTCGCGCCGCGCAGATCTGGGACGCCTCGGAGGGTGGCTGGCGCACTCTTCCGGGTAGGTACACCGCCGAGGTCGCGCGCAGCGTCGCCGACCGCCGTCTCACGGTGCCGGTGGCCGTGGGCGGCTGACCCAAACACCCCGGGGAGGTCCCTGACACCCTCCCCGGGGTGCGGGCCGTCTCCGCTCCCGTCGGCCCGCGCGTTCGGGTGCCGGTGCCGGGAGCGCGCCCTGTGAGGTGACGGAGTATCAGTTACGGGCCGCCCGAGGTCCCCCGGCCGGCCCCCGCCCGATTGCGGGCCGCCTCCCGCGACGTGACGCTCGTGGCATGCGCGCCCCACTCCGGACGTCCTTCCGAGGAACTGCGATGACGGCACGAATGCGTACCCGTCCGGTCCTGACCGGCGCGGCGCTCGTCCTGGCGGGCGCGTCCGCGCTGCTGACCGGGTCCGCGAAGGCCGACGGGCCGCCCCCCGCCCCGGCGCCCGCAGCCGCTCCGGTCGGTGCCGCGCCCGCGGGTCCCGCGCCCGAGGTCCTTCTCCTCCCCGCGCCCGCGGTCGCCGTCTGCACGGTGAACGGGCGGGTGGTCACCGGCGCGAGCATCACGGGGACGGAGGGCTTCGACGAGATCGACTGCGCCCGCGGCGTCCCCGCCGGGGTGGTGGTGGCCGGGAGGGGCGGCCTGGACGTCATCACCGTCAAGGGCGGCAACGCGGGCACCGTGGACGGCGGCGGCGGCGCCGACATGATCGAGATCGACGGCGAGAACTCCGGGCAGGTCACCGGGGGCGACGGCGGTGACCTCGTCGACCTCATCGGCGACGCCACCGCGAACTCCGGCGGCGTCAGCGGCGGACCCGGCGACGACGTCGTGTTCCTGCGGGCCGAGGACATCGCGGGCACCGGAACCGTCACCGGTGGCGAGGGCTCCGACGTCTGCCTCTTCGACCCGGACCCCTCGGGCACCCCGGACTGCGAGGTCGTCGTCTGATCCGTGCCGGTTCCGTACCGTGGGCGTATCGGTCCCGTACCGGACCGGTCCCGTGCGGCACGCGGATCCGCGCACGCGCCGGGTTCGCATACCCTGTCGCGCATGCGAGATCTCGCCGTCGGGATACGGCTCTTCGTGGACGGCCAGCGCTGGGTGCTCCGGCACGGCCGCTGGTTCGGCTTCGGGCTGCTGCCCGCGCTGATCACCCTCGTCGGCTATGTGGCGGCCCTGGTCGTCCTCGCCTTCTGGGCCGACGACGCGACCGCCTGGGCCACGCCCTTCGCCGACGACTGGGAATCCCCCTGGCGCGGCCTGTTCCGCGGACTGCTCACCGCGGTCGCCTTCGGTGGGGGTCTGCTGCTCGCGGTGATCTCCTTCACCGCGGTGACCCTCCTGGTCGGCCAGCCCTTCTACGAGTCCCTCGCCGAGCGGGTCGACGACTCCGAGGGCGGTGCGCCCGACGCCCCCGACGTGCCGCTGTGGCGGGATCTGCTGCGCTCCGCCCGGGACAGCCTGCGCGTGCTGCTCCGGGTGGCGGCCTGGGGCGTCCTGCTCTTCGCCGCGGGCTTCATCCCCGTCGTGGGCCAGACCGTCGTCCCCGCGATCGGGTTCTGCGTCTCCGGCTACTTCCTCGCCCTCGAGCTCAGCGGCGTGGCCTTCCAGCGCCGCGACGTCCCGCTGCGGGAGCGGATGCGCCTGCTCCGCGGCAGGATGGCACTGACTCTCGGCTTCGGCGTGCCGCTGATCCTGTGCTTCCTGGTGCCGCTCGTCTCCGTCCTGCTGATGCCCGGCGCGGTGGCCGGCGCCACCCTCCTCGCGCGCACCCTCATGCCGCAGCGGGAGGACGCGGAGCCGCGACCGGAATCCGGCACGCCCGTGGGGCCGCTGGGCTTCCGCAAGCCGTAGCCGGCCGGAGCGATCCGGAGGGAACCGTTCCGCACCTGTCGCGTGACCTATGTCCGGAGGACGAGCACGCGAGGGGGAGGCGCGCCATGGCGCAGCGCACCAACCAGTACGACGACGACCCGCGGAGCTACCGCACCTACTGGGAGGGCCGGGGCTACGAACACGACGCCGAGGTCGCCGCGGTGCGCCGGCTGCTCGACGGGCGGCACTTCGGCCACGCGGCGGACGTCGGCGGCGGCTACGGCCGGCTCGTGCCGGTGCTGCGGGAGTTCGCCGACCGGGTCACCCTGGTGGACGCCAGCCGCAGGCAGCTGGACGACGCGGAGGAGTTCCTCAGGGGGCTCGCCGGGGTGAGCATGCGGCTGATGAGCGCGGACGGCCTCGGTCTGCACTCCGCGAGCGTGGACCTGGTCACGCTGATCCGGGTCATGCACCACCTCCCCGACCCGCGGCCGGCGCTGGCGGAGATCACCCGGGTGCTGCGCCCGGGCGGCACCGCCGTCGTCGAGACCGCCAACCTCGCCCACGCCGCGAACCGGCTGCGCTACGCGGCCCATCGCCGGCGGGTGCCGCTGGCCCCGGTCGACATCCGCTCCGCGGAGAACCGCGAGCGCGACAGCATCCCGTTCGTCAACCACCACCCGCGCACCGTCGCCGCGCAACTGGAGGCCGCGGGACTGCGTGTGGAGCGCCGGCTGTCCGTGTCGAATCTGCGCAGCACGCGGCTGAAGCGGGTGGTCCCGCACTCCGCGATGCTGCGCGCCGAGGAGGCGCTGCAGTCCCCGCTGGCCCGGGTGGGGTTCGGGCCGAGCATCTTCTTCCTGGCCCGCAAGCCGGCATAGCCGGGGCGCGCCGGGCTGCCGGCCCCGCGAGGCCGCGGTCCGGCGCGGCATGCTCCGGACCGACCGGCCGGGCGGCCCGGCTGGGCAGCCCGGCCGGGCTGCCGGGCGGCCGTTCGCGCACCCCCGGGCTCCCCTTCGGCCCCCGTGGCACCGATCGCACCACCAGCCCGGTCGCCGGCTCCGCGTTCGCGCCGGCGCGCGCCGCTGAGGACGTCCCGCGCAACGAGGCGAGGAGCGGCTGAACGGAAGCCGGAGCGCGCCCGTATGAGACCCGGGACGGCCGCAAGATAGCCGAACCGCGCACCTCTTGTCCCACAAACGCCTCACATGCACCAGATGTGAGGAATGTGCGACAGAGTTGTGCAGGCAAGGGGAAGCGGGCCGCCGCGGCGCGGCCCCCGTGATCGAGGGAGGTTCTGCCGTGACCGTCGCTGTCGGCGTCACCGGTAATGCCACCGAGTTGTTCCGCGCCAACACCGCGCACAGTCCCTCGTACTTCGCGTTGCGCCGCGCCGCCGGCGGCCTGTCGTCCTCCGAGGGAGGGCGCGACATCGTCGACTTCTGCATCCCGTGCAACCCGTACTTCCCGAGCCCGGCCATGTACGACAGGCTCCAGGAGTCGATGCGGGACATCCTCACGTACTACCCGAGCAGCACGGACGTCATCACCAACGAGCTGTGCTCGCTGCTCGGGCTGAACCCGCAGACCGTGGCCATGGGCAACGGCTCCACCGAACTGATCACCTGGATCGACCACCTCCTCGTCCGGGAGAGCCTGGCGATCCCGATACCCACCTTCGGCCGCTGGACCGATCAGCCGATGGAGACCGGCAAGCGCGTCGACATGTTCCTCCTCCCGGAGGCCGCCGGATTCGCGCTCGATCCGGCGGCCTTCGTCGCGTTCGTCCGCGCGCGGGGCTCCCGCACGGCCGTGATCTGCAATCCGAACAACCCCGACGGCGGCTTTCTGCCCAAGCACGCCGTCGTCGCGCTCATGGACGCCCTGGCCGACCTCGACCTCGTCGTCATCGACGAGTCCTTCCTCGACTTCACCGACGCCGAGGCCTGGCCGAGCGTCGCCAACGAGGCCATCCTGCGGCCCAACGTGATCGTCCTGCGCAGCCTCGGCAAGAACTTCGGCCTGCACGGCATCCGCTTCGGCTACCTGGTCGCCAACCCGGCGCTGGCCGGGAAGGTCCGCCGCATGCTGCCGAAGTGGAACCTCAACTCCTTCGCCGAGGCCGTGGTCTTCATGCTCAAGGACCACCGCGAGGAGTACGCGCAGAGCCTGCGTCTGGTCTCCCGCGACCGCCAGGAGATGACCTGGCAGCTCGCGGCGCTCCCGGGGCTCACCGTCTACCCCTCCCAGGGCAACTTCGTCTTCGTCAAGCTCCCCGACGGCGTCGACGGCACCGTCCTGCGCGACCGACTGCTGGCCGAGCACGGGGTGCTGGTCCGCGAGTGCGGCAACAAGCTGGGCAGCAGCAGCCGTTTCATGCGGCTGGTGGTACGCCCCCAGGCCGACGTCCAGCGGCTGCTGACCGGTCTGAGCACGGTGCTGTACGGCAGTACCTGGTACGCCGCCCCCGCGCCCGCCCCGGCGGCCCCGAGCGCCCCCGTGCAGGAGCAGGCCCCCCAGCCGATGCCGCAGCAGTTGCCGCAGATCCAGGCGGCGCCGCCGGTGCAGCCGCTCCCGCAGATCCAGCAGGCCCCGCCGCCGCCCCAACCCCTCTACGAACAGCCCGTGATGCCGCCCCCGGCCCCGCCCCAGCCGGTCTACGAGGTCAGACCCGAACCGCAGCCGCAGCCGGTGCCGGTGCCGCAGCAGCCGGCACCGGCTCCGGAGCCCTACGCCGCCCTGACCGCCGAGGTCCCGCCCGCCTTCGCGGCGGTGCCGCCCGGCACGCCGCGCCCGGCGCTGTACTGGCAGGACGCCTCCTGACGGGCCGCGCCCGCGCGGACCGGTCCCTCACCGGCCCGCGCGGGCGCCAGGGTCACCTGGAGGACCGGAACAACCGGTTGCCCAGGGACTTCCACTCCCCGCAGGTGCTCCGCTTGCCGGGGCCCTCGCGCAGCATGCAGTGCGTCTCGATCACCCGGCCGTCCCTGGTGACGGCCTTGACCCACACGCCGGATCCCACGGTGGTCACCGTGGCGCCGCAGACTCCGCGCACATAGCCCCGGTTGTCGCTGAGGGAGTGCCAGACGAACCGCCCCCGGGGGAGGGAACGGCCGCCGATGTAGGTCCGGCCCTCGAACACCGCGACGGAGATCTCCTGGTCGCCCTTGCGGATCGCGGAGTCGATGCTGACGCAGGACCCGTCCCGTCCGTCACGGCGGTCGTCCCGGTTGTCGCCGCCCCGGCCGCCCTCGCGGTCGTCCCGGCGGTTGTCCCGGCGTCCGTCGCCCCGGTCGCCGTCCTGGTCGTCGCGGCGCTGGTCCCCGCGGTCGTCCCCGCGGTCCTCGCCCCGGTCGTCGCGGCGCTGTTCCTCGCGGTCGCCGTCCTGGTCGTCGCGGCGCTGCTCCCGGCGCTCGTCCCCGCGTTCGTCGTCGCCCTCGTCCCGGCCGCCCTCGCGGTCGTCCCCCCGGTCGGTCTCCCGGCCGCCCCGCTGGTCCCCGCGGTCCCCGCCGTCCTCGCGGCCGCCCTCGTCACGTCCGTTGTCGTCGCGGCCGCCCTCGTCGTCCTCGTCGTCGTCCTCGTGGTCGGCGACGCTGCGTGTGCCGGCGGGTCGCGGGTCGTCCCAGGGCGCCGCTGTGCCGGCCGCGGGGGTCACGGCACCGGGGGTCGTGGCGAGCACGGGCACCGACACCGCCGCCGCGGCGACGGCGAGCGGCACGGCCACGCCGGCCAGCCGTGCGTACCGCCGGTACCTGCGCGGCGAACGGGACGTGCCGTCAGGACTCATTCGGGACTCCCTCGTCGAAGGCGAAAGCCGCAGGGCTTGATCGACGGGATGCGTACCCTCTCCGCGCGGACTCTCCGCCGGAGTCATTCCGGTGGCCCAGAACATTCCCGTACGGACGAGGGGGCGTTCACCCGGAGTCGGCCCCGAAGTCGACAGGCGGGGGCGGCCGGGTGAGAATCCCGGCCGCCCCCGCCCGCGGGGAGGGTGGTGCGGCTCAGCGGGTGCCGAAGGAGTGCACCGTGGTGGAACGGTAGGTCTGCCCCGGCCGCAGGACCGTCGACGGGAACGACGGCTGGTTGGGGGAGTCCGGGAAGTGCTGGGTCTCCAGGCAGAAGCCGTCGCCCTGCCGGTACACCCGGCCCGAGGTGCCGGCGAACGCGCCGGTCAGGAAGTTGCCCGTGTAGAACTGCACACCGGGCTCGGTGGTGGCGATCCGCATGACCCGGCCGGACACGGGCTCGGTGACCGTCGCGATGTGCTCGGGCGCGGCCGTGCGGCCCTTGTCGAGCACGAGGTTGTGGTCGATGCCCTTCCCGTACAGGATCTGCTGGTGCGCGGAGCGGATGTCGCGGCCGATCGTCTTCGGGGCGCGGAAGTCGAACGGGGTGCCCGCGACGGGGGCCAGCTCGCCGGTGGGGATGAGGGTGGCGCCGACCGGGGTGTAGCGGCGGGCGGCGATCTGGACCTCGTGGTCGTAGATGCCGCCGTCGCCTTCGCCGCGCAGGTTGTAGTACGTGTGGTTGGTGAGGTTGACGACCGTCGCCTTGTCGGTGGTGGCGGTGTAGTCGATCCGCCACCGCGCGTCCGCGGTCAGGGTGTAGACGACCTTGACCTTCAGCGTGCCCGGATAGCCCATCTCGCCGTCCGCGCTGGTGTAGCGCAGCACGAGACCGGCGTCGGAGCCCGCCTTGAAGCCCTCGACCGCCCACACGCGCTTGTCGAAGCCCCGGTCGCCGCCGTGCAGGCTGTTCGGGCCGTCGTTGACGGGCAGCTGGTAGGTGTGCCCGTCCAGGGTGAACTTCCCGCCCGCGATGCGGTTGCCGTAGCGGCCGATCAGCGCGCCGAAGTACGGGCTGTTCGCCACGTAGTCGGCGATGTCGTCGAATCCGAGGGACACGTTGACGCGGCGGCCGCGCCGGTCCGGCAGCTCCAGGGTCTGGACGATGCCGCCGTACGAGAGCACCTTGAGGGTGATCCCGCCGTTGCTCACGGTCCAGATGTCGACCTTGGTGCCGTCCTCCAGGGTCCCGAAGTGTTCCTTGCTCACCTTGCTCCTGCCCGCGGGCCTGTGCCTGGCGTCGGCGGTCTGCCGCGCCGTGGCGGCCTCCCCGGCCGCCCAGGCGTTCGTCCCGCCGATCGCGGGCGCGACCGCCCCGAGCGCCGCGCCCGCGATCAATGTACGTCTGTTCACTTGCGGCTCCTTCGATAGGTAGCTGCTTTACGAACCGACCTTGCGCTTGTTCCAGACGTCGAAGCCGACCGCGGCCAGGAGCACCAGACCCTTGATGACCTGCTGGTAGTCCGTGCCGATGCCGACGAGCGACATCCCGTTGTTGAGCACCCCGAGCACCAGGCCGCCGATGATGGCGCCCAGCACCGTGCCGACGCCGCCGGTGGCGGAGGCGCCGCCGATGAAGGCGGCCGCGATGGCCTCGAGCTCGAAGTTGATGCCGGCCTGCGGCACGCCGGCGTTGAGCCGGGCCGCGTAGACGACGCCGGCGAGCGCGGCGAGCACGCCCATGTTCACGAAGACCAGGAAGACGACCCGCTTGTCCTTGACGCCGGACAGCTTCGCCGCCGCCTGGTTGCCGCCGAGCGCGTACACATGGCGTCCGATCACCGCGTTGCGCATCACGAAGCCGAAGACGATGAGCAGCCCGGCGAGGATGAGCAGCACGATGGGCACGCCGTGGTAGCTGGCCAGGGTCATGGTGAAGGCGACCACACAGGCGACGATGGCGAGCAGCTTGAGCAGGAACAGGTTGCGGGGCAGCACGTCCAGGTCGTACGCGAGCTGGGCGCGCCGGTCGCGGAGTTCCTGCGTGACCGCGATGGCGATCACCACCAGGCCGATGAGCAGCGTGAGGTTGTGGTAGTTGGTGTGCGGGCCGACCTCGGGCAGGAAGCCGTTGCCGATCTTCTGGAAGCCACTCGGGAAGGGCGAGATGGACTGGCCCTTCAGCAGGATCTGGGTGAGCCCGCGGAAGACCAGCATCCCGGCGAGGGTGACGATGAACGAGGGCATGCCGGCGTAGGCGATGAAGAAGCCCTGCCAGGCGCCGGCGAGCGCGCCCAGCACCAGGCAGGCGACCAGGGCCAGCGGCCACGACCAGTGGTTCTGGACGATCATCACCGCGGCGGCGGCGCTGACGAACGCCGCCAGCGAGCCCACCGACAGGTCGATGTGCCCGGCGATGATCACGACCATCATGCCGATGGCCATGATCAGGATGTAGCTGTTCTGGCCGATGAGGTTGGTGACGTTCTGCGGTTTGAGCAGGATGCCACCGGACCAGATCTGGAACAGTGCGGCGATCAGCACCAGCGCGATGATCATGCCGTACTGGCGCATGTTGCGCCGTGCCGCCTGCAGCAGGAGGCCGGCGGCACCGGTCAGGGCGCCACCGCCCTCGGCGGTCGCGGCCGCGCCCCCGGCGGGCGGCGGAGGAGTCTTGTCGGTCTTCACCGGGCTGCCCATCTCAGTTACCTCGGTCCATGGTCATGTGGCGCATCAGCACTTCCTGCGTCGCGCTCTCGCGCGGGATCTCCCCGGTCAGCCAGCCCGCCGACATCGTGTAGATGCGGTCGCACATGCCGAGCAGCTCCGGCAGTTCGGAGGAGATGAAGACGACGGCCTTGCCCTGGGCCGCCAGGTCGTTGATGACCGTGTAGATCTCGTACTTGGCCCCGACGTCGATGCCCCGGGTGGGTTCGTCGAGGATGAGGATCTCCGGCCCGGCGAAGATCCACTTGCTCAGGACGACCTTCTGCTGGTTGCCGCCGCTCAGCTTGCCCGTGGTCTCGAAGACCGTCGGGGTCTTGATGTTCATCGTCGACCGGAAGGACTCGGCGACCCGGGCCTCCTCGTGCTGGTTGACGACACCGCGCCGGGCGACCTTGGACAGGGCGCTCAGCGAGATGTTTCGGCTGATGTCGTCGATGAGGTTCAGCCCGTAGTGCTTGCGGTCCTCCGTGACGTAGGCGATGCCGTGGCCCACCGCCTCGGGGACCGTGCGGGTGCGGATCTCCTTGCCGTGGAGGTAGACCCGGCCGCTGATGCCGCGGCCGTAGGAGCGGCCGAAGACGCTCATGGCCAGTTCGGTGCGGCCGGCGCCCATCAGCCCCGCGATGCCGACGATCTCGCCGCGCCGGACGTTCAGGGAGACCCCGTCGACGACCTTGCGCTGCTGGTCGATCGGGTGGTGCACGGTCCAGTCCTCGACGGCGAAGGCGACCTCGCCGATCTCCGGCTCCCGCTCGGGGAAGCGGTGGTCGAGGTCGCGGCCGACCATGCCGCGGATGATCCGCTCCTCGGTGACGGCCGGGCGGCCGTCCTCGCCGGTGGCCTTCATGTCGAGCGTCTCGATGGTCCGGCCGTCCCGCAGGATCGTGATGGAGTCGGCGACCCGGGCGATCTCGTTGAGCTTGTGCGAGATGATGATGCAGGAGATGCCGTGCTCCTTGAACTCCATGATCAGCTCCAGGAGTTTGCGGCTGTCCTCGTCGTTGAGGGCGGCGGTCGGCTCGTCCAGGATGAGGAGCTTGACCTCCTTGGACAGCGCCTTGGCGATCTCGACGAGCTGCTGCTTGCCGACGCCGATGTCCGCCACGCGAGTGGTCGGGCCGTCGGTGAGCCCGACCCGCTTGAGCAGCCGGCTCGCGTGCCGCAGCGTCTCGTTCCAGCTGATGACACCGCGGGTGGAGTGCTCGTTGCCGAGGAAGATGTTCTCGGCGATGGACAGATAGGGCACCAGGGCGAGCTCCTGGTGGATGATCACGATGCCGCGCTGCTCGCTCGCGCGGATGTCGCGGAACGCGCAGGGCTCGCCCTGGAAGAGGATCTCTCCTTCGTAACTGCCGTGCGGATAGACCCCGCTGAGCACCTTCATCAGGGTCGACTTGCCCGCACCGTTCTCACCGCAGATGGCGTGGACCTCGCCCTCGGCGACTGTCAGGGTGACGTCGGAGAGCGCCTTGACCCCTGGGAAGGTCTTGGTGATGGAGCGCATTTCGAGGACGGGTCCGGCCATTCCTGCTTTCCGTTCTCCTCAGGCTGTGGAAAAGCGATGGATCATCGACGGTTCGGGGGTACGGGGTCCGGTCTCCGGTGCTACTGGAGCTCGGACTCCTTGATGTAGCCCGAGTCGACGACGATCTCCTTGTAGTTGGACTTGTCGACGCTCACCGGCGGCAGCAGGTAGGTCGGGACGACCTTGGTGCCGTTGTCGTAGGTCTTGGTGTCGTTGATCTCGGGCTTGCCGCCGGTCAGGATCGCGTTGCCCATCTGGACGGCGACCTTGGCGAGTTCGCGGGTGTCCTTGTACACGGTCTGCGCCTGCTCGCCGGCGATGATCGACTTGATCGAGGCGACCTCGGCGTCCTGGCCGGTGACGATCGGCAGCGGCTTCTTGGCGGTCCCGTAGCTGACGCTCTTCAGCGCCGAGATGATGCCGCGCGAGATGCCGTCGTACGGGGAGAGCACCGCGTCCACGTCGGCGGAGGTGTACGACTTGCTGAGCAGGTCGTCCATGCGGGCCTGGGCGGTGGCGCCGTCCCAGCGCAGGGTGGTGACCTGGTTGAGCTGGGTCTGGCCGCTCTTGACCACCAGCTGCTTCTTGTCGATGTACGGCTTGAGGGTGTCCATCGCGCCGTTGAAGAAGTACTTGGTGTTGTTGTCGTCGGGCGAGCCGGCGAAGAGCTCGATGTTGAAGGGGCCCTTCTTGCTGCCGTCCTTCAGGCCCAGCTTGTCGAGGATGTAACCGGCCTGGAGCTGGCCGACCTTGTAGTTGTCGAAGGTGGCGTAGTAGTCGACGTTCCCCGAGCCCAGGATGAGGCGGTCGTAGGAGATCACCTTGATGCCGGCGTCGTGGGCCTGCTGCAGCACGTCGCTGAGGGCCGAGCCGTCGATGGCGGCGACGACCAGCAGCTTGTCGCCCTTGGTGATCATGTTCTGGATCTGGGCGACCTGGTTCTCGACCTTGTCGTCGCCGTACTGCAGGTCGGTCTTGTAGCCCTGGGCCTGGAACTGCTTGACCATGTTGTCGCCGTCGGCGATCCAGCGCTCCGACGACTTGGTGGGCATGGCGATGCCGATGGTGCCGCCCTTCCCACCGTCCTTGTCGCCGCCGCCGCCGGTGTTGTCGCTCTGCCCGCAGGCGGTCGCGGTGGCCCCGAGGGCGAGGGTGGCTATCAGCGCGGCGGTGGTGCGCAGATGTGCGGCTCTGGCGATGCGCATGGCTGATCAGATCCTTTCGGCGGCCAGGCGGGGGTCGGTTGCCTGGTCCGGGTCGGTCGCGATGTCGAGGGGGAAGCGGTGGAGCGGGCCCGGCAGCCGCGCGCCCAGCGGGGAGTGCCCGCCGTCCGCGCCCAGCCGGGAGAGCAGATCGAGCACGAGGCGGCCGCGGCGGACC
Organism: Streptomyces sp. NPDC026673; assembly: GCF_040638135.1. Taxonomy (NCBI): domain Bacteria; kingdom Bacillati; phylum Actinomycetota; class Actinomycetes; order Kitasatosporales; family Streptomycetaceae; genus Streptomyces; species Streptomyces sp. NPDC026673. The sequence goes on from NZ_JBEZXR010000022.1 coordinate 72,674, forward strand.
CGCTCGCGGGCGGTCGCCAGGGCGACCTCCCGCAACTGTCGTCCGTACGGGTAGATGCCGGGGGCCTTGCTCAGTCCGAACTTGAGGTAGATCGGCGCGCCGCGGCGGATCAGCTCCGCCGCGTCGTAGAGCCGGACGAAGCCGCCGAGGTCGTCGGGGGCCTCGATGTAGAAGTCCATCGGCGCCCGGCTGACCCGGCGGATCTCGGTGATCTGCTGCAGGGTCAGGTCGGAGGGGATGTTCACGGAGTCGGCGCCGAGGCGCTCCCACACCGCGAAGGCCGCCGGGTTGACCGGGCCGACCAGTGCGGAGACCTTGAAGGTGGTGTCGGCCGGCAGCAGGCCCTGCTCGCGCAGTTGGTGCAGCAGCCACAGCACGCCCTCGTCGGCGACGAGCAGGCAGCGCACGCCCAGGGCGGCCGCGCGCAACGCGTCCTCGACGCAGCCGGCCACCTGGTCGTGGCCGCGGGCGCGCAGGCCCCCGCCGCCGGAGTCGGTGCGGGTGGCGGCGCCGATGTCCCAGGTGCCGCGAGGACCGGTGAACAGGCAGAGCTCGACGTTCCGTTCGGCGCAGGCGGTCACCATCTCGGTGATCTCCGCGTCCGTCAGCATCCAGATGCCGCTGCCCTGGCTGATCCGGTGGACCGGCACCTCCAGCCGCTCGGCCTCCTCCAGCACCGTGGCCAGCGCCTCGGGACCCTCCACGGAGGGGATCTCGGTGCGCCAGGTGCCGCCGTCGGGGAAGGAGTGCGGGGAGGCGTCGGCCGGATCGTCCGCGGGCGCGCCGTGACCGAGGAGGGCGAGCGCGTACTGGCCCGGGCGGCGGGGGCCGGAGGCGGTGCCGGCTGTGCCGGGGCTCGGAGTGGGTGCGTCGGACACGGTGCTCCTTCGTTCTCGCCGTTCGGTATCTCGGACGACGTTCGGTTCATTGGGTGTGAGTGGGCGCGGATCGGACACCGCGATGCCCGCCGCGCGCGGAGCGGTCACGGACGCAGCAACACCTTCCCCACCTTCGGATCCCGGCTCTCCAGCAGGGCGAGCGCGTCGGCGTACTCCTCCAGCGGCAGTTCGTGCGTGACAAGGGGCGCCGGGGTCAGGATCCCGGCGTCGAAGGCCCGCACGGTGTGCGCCCAGGCGGCGGACGCCGCCCCGAACACCGTGTGCACGGTCAGCTGGCGCACCACGAGGTCGGTGGGGTCCAGCCCCTCCGCCCCCGGCGCGGGGATGCCGGTCAGGGCCAGCCGGCCGCCGCGGCGCAGCAGTCCGGCCGCGAGGCGGGCCGCGGAGGCGGACCCGGCGGCCTCGACCACCAGGTCGTACCCCGCCTCGGCCGGGTCCGGCAGTTCGTCCGCGGTACGGAACCGGGTGGCGCCGAAGGCGGCCGCCGTCTCCTCCCGGTTCCGGCCGGTGCCCACCACCAGCAGCTCCGCCGGCGACACCGCGGCGAGGAACTGCGTCGCGAGCATGCCGAGCGTGCCGGTGCCCACGACCGCGACCCGCTCGCCCGGCGCGGCCGGGGCCTTGAGCAGGGCCGCCGCCACGCACGCGGCCGGCTCCAGGAGCGCGGCGGCGCTCAGGTCGGCCGCGTCGTCCAGGACGTGCAGCAGCCGGGCGGGCAGCGTCAGGGTGTCCGCCATGGCGCCGGGCCGGGTGAAGCCGGTCTCCTCGTAGGGCGCGCTGCACAGCGTCGTCTCGTCGGCGTGGCAGCGCTCGCAGACCTGGCAGTTGCGGAAGCCCTCGCCGACGACCTTCCTGCCCACCAGCGCGGAGGTCACTCCGGCGCCGACCGCCTCCACCGTGCCGGACCACTCGTGGCCGGGGGTGACGGGGTAGCGGACGTATCCCTCGGGGCGGGTGCCGGCGTACATCTCCCGGTCGCTGCCGCAGATGCCCGCGGCGTGCACGCGGACCAGCGCCTCGCCGGGTCCGGGCGCGACCGGCTCGGCCGGTGCGATCCGGTGCCGGCCGGGTCCGTCGAGGACGACGGCGCGGGGGATCGGGACGGTCACTTCGAGCCCTTCGGCTTGCGGCGCTCCCAGCCCTCGGCCCACAGGTCGAAGCGGGCCTGCTGCTGGGGGAATTCGGCGGCGGCGTCGACATCGAGCTCGACACCGAGGCCCGGCGCGTCCGAGAGGGTGAAGTACCCGTCCTCGCCGACCACGGGGGCGCCCTTGACGACCTTCTTGATCTCGGAGTCCGCGAAGTCGTTGAAGTGCTCGAGGATCTTGAAGTTGGGGGTGCACCCGGCGAGTTGGAGGCTCGCGGCGGTGAGCACGGAGCCGCCGACGTTGTGCGGGGCGACCAGCACGTAGTGGGTCTCGGCGGTGGCGGCCAGCTTGCGGACCTCGTTGATGCCGCCGATGTGCCCCAGGTCGGGCTGGATGATGTCGGCGGCCTGGAGCTCGAACAGCTCGCGGAACTCGTAGCGGTCGTGGATGCGCTCGCCGGTCGCGATCGGCAGATCGGTGTGGGCGGCCACCTTCGCCAGGGCCTTGAGGTTCTCCGGCGGCACCGGCTCCTCGATCCAGCTCGGCTTGAAGGGCGCCAGCTCGCCCGCGACGCGGATCGCGGTCGCCGGGCTGAACCGCCCGTGCATCTCGACCAGCAGCTCGGTCTCGGGGCCGATCGCGTCGCGCACGGCCTCGATGAGGGAGATGGAGTAGGTGGTGGCCGCGTGGTCCAGCTCGAAGTGGCCGGTGCCGAAGGGGTCGATCTTCAGCGCGCGGTAGCCGCGGTCCACCACGGCGCGGGCGGCCTTGTGGTAGGCCTCCGGGGTGCGCTCGGTGGTGTACCAGCCGTTCGCGTACGCCTTGACCTTCTCGTTCACCTTGCCGCCGAGGAGCTGCCAGACGGGGACGCCGAGGGCCTTGCCCTTGATGTCCCAGCAGGCCATCTCGATCAACGCGATGCCGGACATGACGATCTCGCCGGCCCGGCCGTAGTCGCCGTACTTCATCCGGCGGACCAGGTCCTCCACCGCGAAGGGATCGGAACCGGTGATGTGATTGGCCTCCGCCTCGCGGAGGTAGCCGAGCAGCGCGTCGGTGTGGCCGAGCATGCGGGTCTCGCCGACGCCGGTGAGTCCCTCGTCGGTGTGGACGAGCACATAGGTGAGATTCCGCCAGGGTGTGCCGACCACATGAGTGCTGATGCCGGTGATGCGCACGGAAGCCGCCTCTTACAGGTTCGTTCGAGATTTCGTCACACGTTCGAAATGTTGAAGGGAACGTAGTTAGGGGCTCCCGGCGGTGTCAATGGGTGTGCCGGGCAGGTGTCGGCGATGTTGCCGAAGTGAGTCCGTACGCCCGCGGCGCGCGCGGGCCCGCGTCCGAAACCCCGAACGAGAGGCCGAGTTGGCGGTTACCCGGTGGCGCCGGGTCCGAACGCCGCCGCGTAGACCAGCCCGGCGAGCTTGGCCTGTCCCTCGGCGCTGGGATGGAACCAGTCCCAGGGACTCAGCTCCTTCTGGGTGAACCGGTAGTCGAAGACCATGCCGCCGTCGTAGCGGCAGCGCGCGTGGCGCGCGCACTCCTGCCGCAGCGCGTCGTTGTACGCCATCACCCTTTCGCGTACGTTCAGCCGCCGTTCGCGGGCGGCCGTGCTCATCGACTGGGCGTCGGACAGCATCGACGGGCACAGCCCCAGCTTCCAGATCTGCCGGCCCAGCACGTTCTGCCTGCCGACGTCCCACAGGCGCATCAGGTCGGGCACGCTCGCGACGAACACCTGGGTCTTCGGCAGCGCGCGGGTGAGGGTGCTCAGCGCGGTGGAGAAATCCTTTCGGTATTCGGCCACCGGGGTCATGAGGTCGGTGCTGCGGGTGCAGGCGTCGTTGGCGCCCATGAGGATCGTCACCTGCTCCGGCCGCAGGTCGACGGCCTTCTGCGCCTGCGCCGGGAGGTCCCGCATCCGGGCGCCGCTGGACGCCAGGTTCCAGCTGTGGGCGGCCGGCCGGTCCAGCACCCGGGTGGCGATGCTCTCCACCGAGCGGCGGCTCCCGGTCGCCCACGACACGTCCGGACAGTCCGTCAGGATCCCGCAGGCGTCGAAGCCGCGGGTGATGGAGTCGCCGAGTGCGGCCAGCGAGGCGGGCCTGGTGTCCCACGCGGGCGCGGGGCGCTTGACCGTACCCTGGCGCCCGGCCGTCCCGGCCTCGGTCCTGCCCGGGTCGTCCCCCGCGAGTGAGCAGCCGGCCGCGAGTGCCGTCGTGAGCAGGGTGATCAGCGCGATCAGGGCGCCGTGGACCCCGCGCGGGAGCGACTGGCGCATGCGTTCTCCCTCGGACGAGTGGGTGACTTCTCGCTGATCCCGACAGTACGTCACTCCTCGGCTGACGCCGCACGGTAGCTTTTTCCCTGACGCCTGGTGCGAAAGAGGTGAGCAGAAGTCAGATCTTGTCTCATTCGTTATGATTAGTGCAGAATGTCCACTGCTGTCCCGGATGGCTCGGTTATGGGCATGAGGCCGCTGGGGAAGGCGTACCTCGTCCCACACTGGAGGTTCCGGTGACGACACGTGGAGTTCTGTATGTGCACTCCGCGCCGCGCGCGCTCTGCCCGCACGTTGAGTGGGCCGTCGCGGGCGTGCTCGGCGTGCGCGTGAACCTGGACTGGATCCGCCAGCCCGCCTCTCCGGGCACCTGGCGGGCCGAATTCTCCTGGCAGGGAGAACCCGGCACCGCCTCCAAGCTGGCGTCCGCGCTGCGCGGCTGGCACCTGCTGCGCTTCGAGGTGACGGCGGAGCCCTGCTCGACCGCCGAGGGGGAGCGTTACAGCAGCACCCCCGAACTCGGCATCTTCCATGCCGTCACGGGCATCCACGGGGACATCCTGATCCCCGAGGACCGGCTGCGCGCCGCGCTCGCCCGCGCCCGCAAGGGCGAGGCCGACCTGGAGACGGAAGTCGCCAAGCTGCTCGGCAAGCCCTGGGACGACGAGCTGGAGCCCTTCCGCTACGCGGGTGAGGGCGCCCCCGTCCGCTGGCTGCATCAGGTCGTCTGACGCTCCGCCACCCGCCCCGGCTCCACCGCGCCGTGCGGCGGTGACGGCTCGTCGGCCGCGCGTGCCGCGGCGCCCGGCCACCACACCCGCGGGCCGATGTCCCGCACCAGCGCGGGCAGCAGGAACGAGCGCACCAGCAGGGTGTCCAGCAGCACCCCGAAGGCGACGATGAAGGCGATCTGCACCAGGAAGGCCAGCGGGATCACGCCGAGCGCCGCGAAGGTCGCGGCGAGCACCACGCCCGCCGAGGTGATCACCCCTCCGGTGGCGGTCAGCCCCCGCAGCACGCCCTGCCGTGTGCCGTGCCGCAGTGTCTCCTCCCGGACCCGCGTCATCAGGAAGATGTTGTAGTCCACCCCCAGGGCGACCAGGAACACGAAGCCGTAGAGCGGCACCGAGGCGTCCGTCGCCGAGAACCCGAACGCATGGCGGAAGACCAGTGCCGACACGCCCAGGGTGGCGGCGAAGTTGAGCGCCACGGTGGCGACCATGAGCAGTGGCAGCAGCAGGCTGCGCAGCAGGGCCGCCAGGATCACCAGGATGATCGCGAGGACGACCGGGACGACGAGGGTCCGGTCGCGCTCCGCGGTCCGCTGGGTGTCCACCTGCTGGGCCGTGTAGCCGCCGACCACCGCCTCCGCGCCGGGCACCGCGTGCACGGCCGTGCGCAGCCGCTGCACCGTCCCCTTCGCGGCGTCGCTGTCGGCGGCATCCTTCAGCGTCACCTCCAGCAGGACCCGGCCGCCGGCGACGAGCGGCTCGCCCCCGCCGGGCCGGCCGGATGCGGTGAGCGGGGCGACGGAGTCGACGCCGGCGGTGCCGGCCGCGGCCCGGGTGACCGGGTCGAGCCGCTCGGCCGCCGCGATGACCACCGCGGGGTTCCCCGAACCGCCGGGGAAGTGCTCGCCGAGGACGCGCTGCGCGGCCACCGAGGGGGCCTCGTGGACGAAGATCTCGTCCAGCGGCACACCCCGGGCGGTCAGCGTGGGGGAGAAGGCGGCACAGGCCGCCAGCAGCGCCAGGCCGGCGGCCCAGACGCGGCGCGGCGCGCGGTCCACGAGAGCCGCGATCCGCCGCCACACGCCCTCCCCCTCCGGGCGCTTCTCCCGCGGCCGGGCGGGCCAGTAGGCGGACCTGCCGAGCAGCAGCAGCGCCGCGGGCAGGAAGGTCAGACTGCTCGCGACGGCGCAGACGATCCCGACGGCGCCGACCGGGCCCAGGGCCCGGTTGTTGGTGAGGTCGCTGGCCAGCAGGGCGAGCAGGCCGAGGGCCACGGTGGCCGCGCTCGCCACGATCGCCCCGGCCGAGCGGCGCAGCGCGGCGCGCATCGCCGCGAACCGGTCGCCGCGAACCGCGAGTTCCTCCCGGAAGCGGGCCGCGAGCAGCAGGGCGTAGTCGGTGGCCGCGCCGATGACCAGGATCGACAGGATGCCCTGGACCTGGCCGTCCACCCGCACGACGCCGTGGTCGGCCAGCACGTACACCACGCCGCAGGCCAGGCCGAGCGAGAAGACCGAGCCGACGATGATGACCAGGGGCAGCAGCAGGGCCCGGTAGACCAGCAGCAGGATCGCGAGCACCACGCCGAGCGCGGTGAACAGCAGCAGGCCGTCGATGCCCGCGAAGGCCTCGCCCAGGTCGGCCTGCGAGGCCGCGGGCCCGGCGACCCGGGCGGTCGTGCCGCCGACCCGGCCCGCGGTGTCCTCGATCCGGCCGACGGCGTCCCCGACGTCCCGGCCGAGGTCGGGGCGGAGTTGCACGACGCCCTGCAGGGCCCGGCCGTCCTCGGAGCGCACCGCGGGGGAGGGGCGCCCGGCCACCCCCTCGGTGCCGGAGAGGGAGGCCAGCGCGGCCGTGGCGGCCTGCTGCTGGGCGTCGGTCACGCGGCCGCGGTCGGCGGTCCAGACGACGATCGCCGGTACGGTCCCGTTCCGGCTGAAGGCCGTCCGCTCGGCGACGGCCTTGGTCGACTCGGCGCTGCGCGGCAGGAACGCCGCCTGGTCGTTGGTGGAGACCTCGCCGAGCCTGCCCGCGTACGGGCCGAGGGTCCCCCCGACGCCCAGCCAGGCGACCAGCATCACCACTGGCAGCAGCCATCGGACGGCGCGCGGCACGGATGTCATCGCTCTCTCCTGCGGAATGCGGTCCCGGGACGGTCCCCGGACCGGGATATCTCAGTGATTGATTATCTTAATGGTCGAGATTATTTAGGATGGGAGAGTGCCCGACAACCTCCAGGACGAGTCCCCGACCGGGCTGCAGGCCTTCGCCGTGCAGCTGCGCCGGATGAACAGCGAGTTCAACCGCGTCGCGCAGGACTTCGCGCAGAGCCAGAAGCTGCACCACACCGACGTGGAGGCGCTGGTGGCGATCCTGGACGGCGACGGCCGCGGCGGCGCCATGACTCCCGGTCTGCTGCGCGAGCGCCTCAATCTGACCTCCGGTGCCGTCACCGCCTGCCTGGACCGGCTGGAGCGCGCCGGCCACATCCGCCGCACCCGCGACGCCGCCGACCGCCGCGTCGTCCATCTGCACTACGCGCCACGGGGGAAGGAGGTGGCGCGGGAGTTCTTCCGGCCGCTCGCGCACAGCACCGACGCGGCGCGCTCCCGTTTCACCGAGGACGAACTGACCGTCGTGATGCGCTTCCTGACCGCGATGAACGACGAGCTGACCGCCCTGCGCGGCACCGTCCCGGACTGAGGTCCCCCGGGAACTCCGGGCCCCGGGGCCGGGCCGCTACGGCCCCGCCGCGCCCTTCCCGGCCGCGGCGGCTATGTTCCGCGCCATGCCGCCGAAGACCAGGGAGTGGAACGGGGAGACGCTCCACCAGTACGCGTGCCCGGCCAGGCCGTGCGGGTGGAACAGCGCGCGCTGCCGGTAGACCGTGCGCCCCTGCCCGTCCCGCCCGGCCGTCAGCTCCAGCCAGGCCAGGCCCGGCAGCCGCATCTCGGCGCGCAGCCGCAGCAGCCGGCCCGGCTCGATCTCCTCCACCCGCCAGAAGTCCAGCGAGTCGCCCGCCCGCAGATGCGCCGCGTCCCGCCGCCCGCGGCGCAGCCCCACCCCGCCCACGAAACGGTCCAGCCAGCCGCGCACGGCCCAGGCCGGCGGGAACGAGTACCAGCCGTTGTCTCCGCCGATGCCCTCGATGACCTTCCACAACGCCTCGGGCGAAGCGTCCACGACGCGCGCCCGGCGGTCGGTGTACAGGCTGCCGCCCGCCCAGTCCGGGTCGGTGGGCAGCGGGTCGCTGGGCGCCCCCGGCAGCGCGGCGGAGGACCAGCGGGTGGCCACGTTGGCGTCCCGGATGCGCTGCAGCGCCAGCCGCAGGGCACGCTCGACGCCGATCATGCCCTCGGGCGGGTCCGGCACCCACCGCGCGATGTCGCGGTCGTGGCAGACCACCTCGTGCCGCAGCGACTCCGTCAGCGGCCGCGCGATGCCCGCCGGCACCGGGGTCACCAGCCCCACCCAGTGGCTCGACAGCCGCGGCGTCAGCACCGGAACCGGCAGGATCAGACGGTGCGGCAGCCCCGCCACCTCGGCGTACTTCAGCATCATGTCCCGGTACGTGAGCACGTCCGGGCCGCCGATGTCGAAGGGCCGGCTCACCTCCGGCGGCAGCGCGGCGCAGCCGACGAGGTAGCGCAGCACGTCGCGTACGGCGATCGGCTGGATCCGGGTGCCCACCCAGCGCGGGGTGACCATCACCGGCAGCCGTTCGGTGAGGTAGCGCAGCATCTCGAAGGAGGCCGAACCCGAGCCGATGATCACCGCCGCCCGCAGCGCCGCAGTCGGCACGCCGGAGGCGAGCAGCACCCGGCCCACCTCGGCACGCGAGCGCAGGTGCGGCGACAGCTCCCGCTCGGGCACCCCGGCCGGGGTCAGGCCGCCCAGGTACACGATGCGCCCCACGCCGGCGGCCCGCGCCCGGGACCCGAAGACCTCCGCGGCCTCCCGGTCGGTCCGCTCGAAGTCCCGCCCGGTCCCCAGGGCGTGGACGAGGTAGTAGGCGACGTCCACGCCCTCCATCGCCGCCGCCACCGACTCCGGGTCGGTGACGTCTCCCCTGACGACCTCCACCTCGCCCGCCCACGGGTGGTCGCGCAGCTTGCCGGGCGTACGGGCCAGGCAGCGCACCCGGTGGCCGGCCTCGAGCAGTTCGGGGACGAGCCGGCCGCCGATGTACCCGGTGGCGCCGGTCACCAGGCAGGTGAGGCTCATCGCGGGCCCCCCGTGCCGGGGGTGGAGGGGCCGCACGCCGGCTGCGGCGGCAGGGCGCGCGGCGGGCCCGCCAGGGCCGCCAGGGTCGGCAGGGTGATGCCGAGCGGGACGGGGGTCCGGTCGCGCCGCGCGGTGCGCGGGATGCCGGGCCGGGTGGCCGTCAGGACGCGGGCGATCCCGTCCGCGCGGTCGAGGCGGCCGCCGGGCGCCGTCGTGGGGCGGGTGGGGCTGATCACGGTTCCTCCGCTTCCGGGGCCGCCAGGGCCCCCGCGACCTCCGGCGGCAGCGGCCCCAGCCGCAGCAGTCCGGCCACCAGACGTGCCGTCAGGGCGTGCCAGGTCCCGGCCCCGCGCAGCATCGCGTGGTCGCCGCCCGGGACGACCAGATGGCAGGCCAGGGCACCGGCCGCCCGCGCCCGGGCGGCCAGGGTCAGCGAGCCCGCCGGGTCGGTGACCCGGTCCCGGTCGCCGTGCAGCAGCACCAGGCGGCGGCCCACGAGATGCCCCACCGGCTCGTCGGCCGGGCACCACGGCGCCAGGCCCACGACCGCGCCCACCAGCGGATGCCCGGCCACGCGCAGCGCGGCGCGACCGCCCATCGAGTGCCCGACCAGCACGACGGGCACCTCGCCGGCGCGCTGCCGCAGGGCGTCCAGCGCGCGCAGGGCGTCCCGCGCGGCGTCCTCCCGGTCGCCGTTCCAGCCGCGGTGCCGGTAGCGGACCCCGGCCAGTGCCACCCCGTGCCCGGCGGTGGCCCGGCCGATGGCGCGGACGAAGGGACGCATCCTGGCCCCCGGCAGATTCCACCGCGGCGGCGGCTCCAGGCCCTCCGCGCGGCCGCCGTGCAGCACCAGGACGGCGGCGCGGGGCCGCTCGGGCAGCGTGTACGGGACCAGCGCCGGACGCGGCCCGCCGCCCACCTCGTCACCGTACGTCATCGGACCGCCTCTCTCGTGCGCTCTCCGTCATTATCGACCGCCCCTCGCGGCGACGCCCGCCACGTGCCTCCACCCATGATTCGCGGCCGCCCGCGCGGCGGATTGCCGGAGGGACCAATCCGCCGTGCGGAGGGCTCCGAATCACCGGCAGGGAGAGGATCCTCGACGAAAGGACGGGACGTGACCGACGCAAGGCGAAGGGTGGCCGTCGTGGGCAGCGGCGTGGCCGGGCTCACCGCCGCCTACCTGCTGCAACGCCACTGCGACGTAGCGCTGTTCGAGGCCGACGACCGGCTCGGCGGACACGCCCACACGCACGACATGCCCTCCCGCGACGGCCGGGTGACCGGCGTCGACAGCGGCTTCATCGTCCACAACGAGCGCACCTACCCCACCCTGCTGCGGATCTTCGCCGAACTCGGCGTCCCCACGCAGGAGTCGGAGATGAGCATGTCCGTCCGCTGCGAAGGCTGCGGCCTGGAGTACGCGGGCGCGCGCGGCCCGGCCGGGATCTTCGCGCAGCCGCGCAACGCGCTGCGCCCCGCCTATCTGCGTATGCTGGCCGAAGTGCCCCGTTTCCACCGTCTGGCCCGGCGGCTGCTCGCCGAGGGCGGTTCCGACGACACCACCACGCTGGGGGAGTTCCTCCGCGCGGCGGGGTTCTCGGCGTACTTCACCGCCCACTTCACGACCCCGCTGGTGGCCTGCGTGTGGTCCTGCTCGCCGCGGTCGGCGGCCCACTACCCGGCGGTGTACCTCTTCCGGTTCCTCGACCACCACGGCATGCTCGCCGTGAGCGGCTCGCCCACCTGGAGGACCGTCACCGGCGGCTCGCGCGTCTACGTCGAGCGGATCGTCAAGCGGCTGACCGCGATCCGCACCGCCACCCCCGTGCGAGCCCTGCGGCGGCACGCCGACGGCGCCGAGATCGTCACCGCCGACGGGGAGACCGAGGCGTACGACGCGGTGGTCGTCGCCACCCACCCCGACCAGGCGCTGGCCCTGCTCGCCGACCCCACGGCGGCGGAGCGCCGGGTGCTGGGGGCCATCCCGTACTCCCGCAACCCGACGCTGCTGCACACCGACACCTCGGTGCTGCCCCGCAGTCCCGGCGCCCGCGCCTCCTGGAACTACCTGATGCCCAGCTGCGCCCCCGACCCCGGCGGGGTCCGCGTCAGCTACGACATGAACCGGCTGCAGCGGCTGGACACGCCCGAGCGCTATGTCGTCACCCTCGGCGACGAGGAACGCGTCGACCCGGACCGGGTGCTCGCCCGCATGGTGTACGAACACCCCGTCTACACCCCCGAGTCGCTCGCCGCCCGGCGGCTGCTGCCCTCCCTCGCCACGCCCGTCACCGCCTACGCCGGGGCCTACCACGGCTGGGGCTTCCACGAGGACGGCTGCCGATCCGGCGCCGAGGCCGCCCGGCACCTGGGGGCCCGATGGTGACCCCCGCCGGCGCTCCGCCCCAGGTGCCCGCCCTGTACGAGTGCACGATCACCCATGTTCGCACCCGCCCCGTCCGGCACGCCTTCACCCACCGCACCTACCTGTGGCTGACCGACCCCGCCCGGCCGCCACGGCTCCCCGCGCCGCTGCGCCCCCTCGCCCGGTTCGACCCCCGCGACCACTTCGGCGGGCGGCACCCGACCGTACGGGCCGGCCTCGACGCCTATCTCGCGGCCCGGGGCGTGGACCTGCGCGGCGGCCCGGTCCGGATGCTCGGTCACGCCCGGGTCCTCGGCCATGTCTTCAACCCGCTGACCCTGTTCTGGTGCCACGACCCCGACGGCGCCCTCGTCTGCGTCGTCGCCGAGGTCCACAACACCTACGGGGAACGGCACGCCTATCTGCTGCGTACCGACGAAGGCGACACCGCCCGCACCGCCAAGGACTTCTACGTCTCCCCGTTCTTCCCCGTCGACGGCGCCTACCGCATGCGGCTGCCCGAGCCGCACGACCGGCTCCACCTCACCGTCCACCTGGAACGCCCCGGCGGCGGCACCCCGTTCACCGCCACCGTTCGCGGTGAGCGGCGCCCGGCCACCGCACCGGGCCTGCTGCGCGCCGCCGTTCGTCACCCCTGGTCCACGGCCTCGGTGTCGGCCGGCATCCGCCGGCACGGCATCCGGCTGCTGCTGTGCGGACTGCCCGTGCAGCCCCGCCCCGTCCACGCGCCTCAGGAGGGTTTCGAGTGACCATGTCCACCACGTCCGTCCCCCTCTCCGCCCCCTCTCCCGCCCCCGCCGCCGGCGTGGACCCGCGCCGCTGGCCGGACGTCGCCGCCGTACCGCGCTGCTCACGCCTGCGCGCGGCGGTCGCCGGGGCCGTCGTGCGGCGCGCCCTGAGCGGGCTCCCGCTGCGCTGCCGCCTCGGCGAGGGCGGCCCGGTCCTCGGCACGGGCGGGCCCCTGATCGAGATCGCCGATCCGGAGGCCTTCCACCGCCGCGTCGGCGTCCACGGCCTCATCGGCTTCGGCGAGTCCTACATGGCCGGCGAATGGGACGCGCCCGACCCGACGGCCGTCCTGACCGTGCTGGCGGGGCACGTCACCGAACTGGTGCCCCGGCCGCTGCAGCGGCTGCGTGCCCTGTGGGCGCACCGGCAGCCCCGCGGAGGGCGCAACACCCTCGACGGTGCCCGCCGGAACATCCACGCCCACTACGACCTGTCCAACGAGCTCTTCGCCCTCTTCCTCGACGAGACCCTGACCTACTCCTCGGCCGTCTTCCGCGGTTTCCCCGCGCGCCGGGCCCAACTGGCCGCCGCCCAGCACCGCAAGATCGACCGGCTGCTCGACCTGGCGGGCGTCGGGGAGGGCACCCGGCTGCTGGAGATCGGCACCGGCTGGGGCGAGCTGGCCGTACGCGCCGCCCGCCGCGGCGCCGAGGTCGTCTCAGTCACCCTCTCCGAGGAGCAGCGCGGGCTCGCCACGGCCCGCATCGCCGCAGCCGGGCAGCAGGACCGGGCCACCGTGGAGTTGCGCGACTACCGCCAGGTCACCGGGAGTTACGACGCGATCGTCAGCGTCGAGATGATCGAGGCCGTCGGCGCCGAGTACTGGCCGGTCTACTTCACCGCGCTGGACCGGCTGCTCGCACCCGGCGGCAAGGTCGCGCTCCAGGCGATCACCATGCCGGACGAGCGCATGCTCGCCACCCGCGACACCCACACCTGGATCCAGAAGTACGTCTTCCCCGGCGGCCTCATCCCCTCCCTGGAGGCGATCGAGCGGACCCTGGAGGAGCACACGGCGCTCCGCGTCACCTCCTGCGACGGCTTCGGCCCGCACTACGCCGAGACGCTGCGGCTCTGGCGCGAGCGCTTCACCGAACGCGCCGACGAGGTCGCGGCCCTGGGGTTCGACGAGACCTTCCGGCGGATGTGGACGCTCTACCTCGCCTACTCCGAGGCCGGCTTCCGCTCGGGCTACCTCGACGTGTGCCAACTGCGGCTGACCCGGCCGGAGACCGCCCGGTGAAGGGCGTCGCGGACACCCTCGCCCCGCTGCTGGAGGAGTTCACCGGCGGTCCGCTGCCGGTACGGCTGCGGGCCTGGGACGGCAGTACCGCCGGGCCGCGCGACGCCCCCGTGGTCGTCCTGCGCTCCCGTCGCGCGCTGCGAAGACTCCTGTGGCAGCCCGGCGAACTCGGCCTGGCCGAGGCGTACATCACCGGCGACATCGATGTGCGCGGCGATCTCGGCGAGGGCCTGCGCGCCCTGTGGCACGCGGTGCGCGAGGACCGGCTGCGCCCGCCCCGGCTCACCGCCGGCGACCGCCTGCGCGCCGCCGGCGCCGCGGTGCGGCTCGGCGCCGTCGGCCCCCGCCCGCCCGCCCCGCGCGGGCGGGCCAGGCTGAACGGATCCCTCCACAGCAAGGGCCGCGACCGGGCCGCCATCAGCCATCACTACGACCTGTCCAACGACTTCTACGAACTCCTCCTCGACCCCTCCATGGCCTACTCCTGCGCCTACTGGACCCGCCACGACGACCCGGCCTACGGCCTCGCCGAGGCCCAGCGCGACAAACTCGAACTCATCTGCCGCAAGCTCGGTCTGCGCCCCGGCACGCGGCTGCTCGACATCGGCTGCGGCTGGGGCGCGCTCTCCCTGTATGCCGCGCGGACCCACCGGGCGCAGGTGCACGCCGTCACGCTCTCCTCCGCCCAGCGGGACTTCGTACGGGACCGGATCCGCGAACACGGCCTGGAGGAGTACGTCACCGTCGAACTGCGCGACTACCGCGACCTGGACGGCAGCGGCGGCTACGAGGCGGTGACCGCGATAGAGATGGGCGAGCACGTCGGCGACGAGCACTACCCGCGGTTCGCGGCCACGATCCACCGCATGCTGCGCCCGCAGGGCAGGGCGCTGGTGCAGCAGATGTCCCGCGGACGGGTGGCGCCCGGCGGCGGCGCCTTCATCGAGACGTACATCGCCCCCGACATGCACATGCGCCCGCTCGGCCGCACCGTGGCGCTGCTGGAGAACGCGGGGCTGGAGGTGCGGGCCGTGGAGTCGCTGCGCGAGCACTACGTCCGCACCGTGCGGGCCTGGTCGGCCACCCTGGAGCGGCGCTGGTCCGACGTCGTCCTCCTGGCGGGCGAGGAGACCGCCCGCGTGTGGCGGCTGTACCTCGCGGGCGGGGCGCTGGCCTTCGCCGAGCGGCGCATGGGCGTCGACCAGATCCTCGCCGTCCGGCCCTCGGCGGACGGCGGCAGCGGCACGGCCGGGACGCAGGCCGCCTGGTACGAGGGATGGTGACGCGATGAGCGGCTTCCCCTGGGCCGCGTTCGGGACGGGCGCCGCGGTGGCGGCCGGGGCCGCGCTCGCCGTCATGCTCGCCACCTTCGTCTTCGCCGTGTCCCGCGGCAGGCACCGGTACGTCGACGTCGCCTGGGGCGTGGCCTTCACCGCGGTCGCCGCCTCCGCGTACGGCATGTCCGCCGGGTACGGCGACCCGGCCCGTCGCGGCCTGGTGCTCGGGCTGACCGCCGTGTGGGGCCTGCGGCTGGCCGTCCACATCGCCCGCCGCGGCCGCGGCCACGGCGAGGATCCCCGTTACGAGGCCTACCTGGCCAAGGCCCGGGGCAGCCGGGCCGCCTACGCCCTCCGCGCCGTGTACCTGCTGCAGGGCGCCCTCGTCCTGATCGTCTCGCTGCCCGTGCAGGCCGCCTCGTACATCCCCGGCCCCCTCGGCCCGGCGGCCGCGGTGGGCGTCCTGCTCTGGGTCACCGGAGTACTCTTCGAGGCCGTCGGCGACCACCAGCTGGCCCGGTTCAAGGCCGATCCGCGGAACCGGGGCCGCATCATGGACCGCGGGCTGTGGAGCTGGACCCGGCACCCCAACTACTTCGGCGACTTCTGCGTCTGGTGGGGGCTGTTCGCGGTGGCCTGCGACGCCTGGCAGGCCGCCGCGGTCTCGGTGGTGTCCCCGCTGGCGATGTCGTACCTGCTGACCCGGGGCAGCGGGAAGGCGCTGCTGGAACGGCACATGGCCGACCGCCCGGGGTGGGCCGACTACGCGTCGCGGACCAGCGGTTTCCTCCCGCGGCCGCCGCGGAAGCGGGCCGGCGCCTCCCCGGGGTGAGCGGTTGCCGACGGCGGCGGGCGGTGTGCGGTGGCCGGGCGGGCGGGGGTGGCTGCGGCGCTTAGTCGAGTGCCGGTCCCGGGCGGGCGTGGGCGACGTCCGTTGGACCGGGTGGTGTGCCGCGGCCGCCGCGGCAGCGGGCCGGCGCGTGAGCGGTTGCCGACGGCGGCGGGCGGGCGAGGGCGGCTGCGGCGCTGAGCCGAGTGCCGGTCCCGGCGGGCATGGGCGACGTCCGTTGGACCGGGTGGTGTGCCGCGGCCGCCGCGGCAGCGGGTGAGCCCCCAGCTGCGGAGAGCCGTTCGGGGGCGGCCGGGAGTACACCGTAGAGGTGGCCGGTTGGGGAGCCTCCCTGTGGGTGGGGCATGGATGCCGCCTGCCGCGGAGGCGGGACGACCGCGCGTCGGGGTGGGCGGCCCGGGCGCGGCGGGCCCCTGCCGTGGAGAGCCGTTCGGGGGTGTCCGGGCAGGCCCCGGACGATGCCCTCCGAGCGGGCGGTGACGTCCCGGGGCGGGCTATTTCCCGCGGGCGGCGCGGAAGCGGGCGAGGGCCTCGTCGAGGTCGACGAGCGGGGCGGGGTAGTCCAGTGCGGCCCGCTCGTGCTCGGGGAGGCGCCAGGGGCGGTGCACGGCGCCGCCCCCCACCTCCGCCAGTTCCGGCACCCAGCGGCGCACGTAGGCGCCGTCCGGGTCGAAACGGCGCGCCTGCACCAGGGGGTTGAGCACCCGGTTGGGGCGGGTGTCGGTGCCGGTGCCGGCCACCCACTGCCAGTTCAGCTGGTTGTTGGCCACGTCGCCGTCCACCAGCAGTTCCAGGAAGTGGGCGGCGCCGATCCGCCAGTCCACGTACAGCGTCTTGGTCAGGAAGCTCGCGGCCAGCAGCCGTGCCCGGTTGTGCATCCAGCCCTCGTGCCGCAACTGGCGCATCGCCGCGTCGATCACCGGGTAGCCGGTGCGGCCCTCCCGCCAGGCGGCGGCCTCCGGGCCGTCCCCCCGCCAGCGGTCGCCGCGCGGCCGCAGGTCCCGGGACGCGGCGTCGGGGCGGGCGGCGAGCACCTGGTGGTGGAAGTCGCGCCAGGCGACCTGGCGTACGAAGGCATCGGCGCCGGGCCCGCCGGCCTCGCGGGCCTGCCGGACCAGCTCGGTGGCCGACAGGCAGCCGAAGTGCAGATACGGCGACAGGCGTGAGGTGGCGTCGCCCGCCAGGTCGTCGTGGCGGTCCTCGTACGCGGCGAGCCCGGAGGCCCGCCAGGCGTGCCAGCGTTCGCGGGCCGCGGTCTCCCCGCCCCGGGGCAGCCCGGGGGACGTGCCCTTCGGCGCCTCCGGCAGCGGCCGGGACGCCACGCCGTCCGGTACGCGGACCGTGCGCGGGGCGCCCAGCGGGTCGCGCAGATCGGCGGTCGCCCAGCGCCGGAAGTACGGCGTGAACACCCCGAAGCTGTCCTTGCCGGCCGGGGTCACCTCGCCGGGCGGCACCGCGGTCAGCACGGCGTCGTGCACCCGCAGTTCGCGGCCCGCCCCGGCCAGCGCCTCGCGCAGCCGCTCCTCGCGCCGCGCGGCGTACCGGCTCACCCCCGCGGCGATGTGCACCTGCCCGGCGCCGGTCTCCTCCGCGACCCGGCACGTCTCGCGGACCACGTCCCCGCGGCGGACGATCAGCCGTCCGCCGCGCTTCCGCAGCCGGGAGTCCAGGTCGGCCAGGCAGCCGGCGAGGAACGCGGCACGGTTCGGGGCGGCGAATCCCGCGGCCTCGATGGCCTCGTCCAGCACGAACAGGGGGACGACCCGCTCGGCGGAGTCGAGGGCGGCGCGCAGCACCGGGTTGTCGTGCAGCCGCAGATCCGCGGTGAACAGGCAGATCGACGTCGTCGTCACGTCCGGCGCTCCCCTCCTCCTGGCCGGCATCCGCGGCGGGCCCGTCCGGCGAGCCTATGGCGCCGCCTCCCGCGGGCGCTGGAGGCGCCCCGCCGCGTTCCGCGTCCGCGGATCGCGGGACACGCGCCCGTGCCGCCGGGCGTTGCCCGGGCGGGAGCCATGGCCGCCGAGCGGCCACGTGGCGGTATCGCCGCCTCGGGGCGGCGTTGCCACCGCAGGCTCCGGGTGGCCGGGCCCCTGGGCTTCTCGTGCTTTCGGCCGGGCAGCCTCCTCCCGGTGTTGCCGCGCGGTGATGCCGATACGAGTGGTGGGCCGGGTCCCCGGGTGTTTCCGCAGCGCCGACCCCTGCGGCGTGAGCCACCCGGGCGCCCGGCCGGGGTGCCCTGCCGCAGGGCAGTGGCAGGCGAGGCCGTGTGAGTCGGGCGTTCGCCCGGGCGGCCGGTGTGTGGCGGCACCGGGCCCTCGCGCGCCGCGGTGCCGCCCGGGGCCGACTTCCCCGGCCCAGGGCGGACTTCCCCGGCTTCGGCCGGCATGCCTCCTCCCGGTGCCGCCCCGGCCGCGGGCAGGGGCGACGGTGCGGGGGCGACGGTGCGGGGCGTGGAGTGCCATGCCGCCGCGACCGCCCCCGTACTCCCTCGGGCGCCGCCCGCGCCGCGCCTACGCCGGGAAGTCCATCAGGGCCAGGGGGTCGGAGGTCGGCTGCGAGGAGCCGCCCGCCGGCTCGACGGTGATGCCCATGCCGGAGGCGCCGTCGACGGAGCCCTGCAGGAGGACGGCCTGCGTCGTGTCGCCGCCGGACGGCTTCGGCATGAGGCCCGCGGAGCGCATCCTGCCGCCGTCCGCGTACCAGAGCTGGTAGACCCGGCCCCCGCCGAGCGCCGGCATGCCGTGGGCGAAGAAGACCGCCCGGTTCTGGCCGCGGGAGACGACGACCGTGCCGCTGGCGTCCCCCGAGAGTTTCGCGGAGGTCGTGACGGCGTCCGGAGCCGCCAGTACGCGCGAGATCTGCTCGGCCTGGGCCTGGGTTTGCCGGTTCTCCTCGCGCAGGTCGCCGAGTTGTTGCTGCTGCCAGACGGTGACCCCGCCCAGCGCAGCCGCCGCGGCGAGGCAGGCCGCGAGGGCGAAGCGCACACGGCGCCGCCCGGGCTGCCCGGCGCGGCGGCGCGTCGCGCGGGCGGTGGCGCGCGGCGGCTCGGGCACCGACGGCGGCTCCTGCCGCACGTTGGCGATGAGCCGCATGACGTCGTCCTTCATACGGGGCGGGACGGGCTCGGCCGCGGCCAGCCCGAGGCGGGCGGCGGTCGCTCCCAGTTCGCGCACTTCCAGCGCGCAGGCCTCGCACTCCGCGAGGTGGCGTTCGAACTCCGCGCGCTCGTGCCGCGTCAGCGCGTCGACGGAGTAGGCGCCGGTGAGGGTGTGCAGCTCGGCCTCGGTGCTCACGCGGTCACCCCCAGGCAGTCGCGCAGCCGGATCAGGCCGTCCCGGAGCCGCGTCTTGACGGTGCCCAGCGGCAGCGACAGCAGCTCGGCGACCTCCCGGTACGTCAGTCCCCGGTAGTAGGCGAGCGTCACCGACTGGTGCTGTACCTCGGTCAGGGTGCGCATGCAGCGCCGCACTTGCTCCGCCTCCAGCCGTGCCTCGACCTGCTCGGTGACGTCGTCGTAGGCGGGGGTGCGTTCCAGCAGCGCCGCCTTGTGTTCACGGTCCGCGGCCGCGGTGGCCGACCGAACGCGGTCCACCGCCCTGCGGTGGGCCAGGGTCATCACCCAGGTCATCGCGCTGCCCTTCTCCGGCCGGAAACGGGCGGCGGTGCGCCACACCTCCACCAGCACCTCCTGCGTCACCTCCTCGGACTGGGCGGGGTCCCTGAGCACGCCGCGCACCATGCCGAGCACCGGTCCGCTCACGGCGTCGTACAGCCGGGCGAAGGCCTCCTGGTCGCCGCGCGCGACGGCGAGCAGCAGCTCCGAGAGGTCCGGCCCCTGCCGTGCGGGCCTGCCGAACCGCAGCGGTTCCCTCACCACACCTCCAGCGTTCGATTCCGTGTGTCGCGACAAGTGTCCCGTCCGGCATTCGGCGCCGCGAGCGATTCGGATTGGTCCGTCGTACGGTGGCGTCATGTCCGACACCACCTCAGCAGCAGTTCTGGGCACCGGGATCATGGGTGCCGCGATGGCCCGCAACCTCGTCAGGGCAGGGCTCGACGTCCGCGTGTGGAACCGCACGAAGGAGAAGGCCGAGCCGCTCGGCGAGGACGGCGCGCGCGTCGCCGACACCCCCGGGGAGGCGGTGGACGGCGCCGACGTGGTGCTGACCATCCTCCACGACGGCGACTCCGTCCTCGACACCATGCGGCAGGCGGCGCCGTCGCTGCGGCGGGGCGCGGTGTGGGCGCAGTGCACCACCGCGGGCGTGGGCGCCCTCGGGGCGTTCGCACGGTTCGCGCGCGAGCACGGGATCGTCTTCCTCGACGCGCCCGTGCTGGGCACCCGGCAGCCCGCCGAGAGCGGGCAGCTCCTGGTGCTCTCCGCGGGGCCGCAGGAGGCCCGCGGGGCCGTGGCGCCGGTCTTCGACGCCATCGGCAGCCGCACCGTGTGGGTCGGGGAGGACGCCGCCGAGGGCGCGGCCAGCCGGCTGAAGCTGGTGATCAACAGCTGGGTGCTGACCGTCACCAACGGCGCCGCCGAGGCCCTGGCGCTCGCCAAGGGCCTCGGCGTGGACGCCTCCGACTTCCTCCAGGCGGTGTCCGGGGGCGCCCTGGACATGGGCTACCTGCAGGCGAAGGGCGCGGCGATCCTGCGCGGCGACTTCAGCCCGAGCTTCGCCGTGGACACCGCGGAGAAGGACGCCCGCCTGATCGTGGAGGCGGGGGAGTCCGTGGGGGTCCGGCTCGACGTGGCCGCCGCCGGCGCCGAGCGCTTCCGCCGCGCGTCCGAGCTGGGCCACGGCGCGGAGGACATGGCGGCCTCGTACTTCGCGAGCTTCGACACGTAGCTCACCCGAGGTGCGGGAAGAGGCCGGTGAAGGACGCCGCCGCCTCGGCGGCGTCCCGGCCGAACGGCGCGTCGAGGTCCCAGATGAGGAAGAGCAGGAAGGCGATCAGGGCGCTGTAGAGCCCGGCGAGGAGCAGTTCGCGCCGGGAGCGCCGGATCTGCAGGCTGAAGATCAGTCCCACCGCGACGAGGGCGCCGACGACCAGGCCGAACCAGACCACGCCCGGCATGGTCGGCCCGGCGTTGTCGCCGCGCGCGGTGCGGGCGTCGTCGGCGGCCGCGACCTGGTCGACGATCGGCTGGTACGCCTGGTTGGCCAGCGGGGTGCGCGGCTCGAAGCCGGTCACGTCGCGGCGCACCTTGTCCAGCAGCTCGGAGCCGCGGCGGGTGTTCTCGCCGTGCGCGAGCATGTACGGCAGCTCGGTGTGCGCGACGTACGAGACGTACGCGTCCACGTCGTCGCGCACCTGGTCGCGGACGTCGGCCGGGTAGACCTGGACCCGCTGGCGCACCTCGTGCAGGGCCTGGGTCTCGCGGTGCAGGGTGTCCTCGGCGCCGCCGCGCGCCTCCCACACGCCGGCGATGGCCAGCCCGAGGACGATGGCGTACACCACGCCGATCATCATCGTCATGTACTCGATGACGTCGGGGGTTTCCGAGGGGTCGTCGTCGTCTCCGAGGCGACGGTGGTTGATGGCCACGATGGTCAGGACGACCGCGCAGGCCGCGGCCATCGCGATGGCCAGGACGAGCCAGTCCGACATCGATCACCTCTGTGAGCGGGCTTGGGAGCGGGGCTTGAGCGCGGCGGCGGACAGGACCGCGGGCGCGGTGACCAGCAGCATGAGATGGACCAGGCTCGGTCCCTCGGGCGCGGGCGGCGGGCTCGCCTTGCGGTAGGCGACCGGCGGGAGTTCCGCGCGATGCGTCGGGGTGGGGGTCGGCGTGGGAGTCGGTGTCGGGGTCGGTGTGGGAGTCGGCGTGGGGGTGGGGGTGGGCGCCGGGGCCGGTGCGCGGCGTACCGGGCGGGCGGGGGCGGGTGTCGGCCGCGGCGGCGCTCCGCACGGGTGCCGCCAGGACACCGAGCCCCGTGAACCGCCGCTGCCGGTCCGGGCGTTCACCGTCGACTCGTACGCGGGGCAGTGCCGCCGCCGGACGGTCGCCGACGAACCGCCGTCGCCGGTACGCGCGTCCACGGTGTCCCCGCCGTGCGAGACCCGGGCCCGGGTCTCGCCGTTGCCGGTCTCCACCCGCACGGCACCGCCGCCGGTCTCGACCCGCACGCTGCCGTCCGGCAGGAACCGGATCACGGGCGGGCCCGGCGGGCCCGGTGGATCATGCGCGTACGCCGTCCCCCCGGCCGCTCCCGGCCCCAGCACCACCAGCGCCGCGGCCGCCGTCAGGCCGGCCCCCCTCAGCCAGATGCTCATGGTCAAGATGGTGCGCGGCCCCGCGCACTCCCATCCGGGGCTCCGGGCCAATCCCCCCGAAGGGCTGATCCGTCAGCGCAGCACGCGCCGCAGCGCACGCCGGGCGCGGTCGGGGGCGGTCCGGTCCCCGAAGAGCTGGACGGAGTGGTTGAGGGCGAAGTAGATCCCGTTCAGCTCGAAGACCAGTTGCTCGGGGTCGGTGCCGGGCGGCAGTTCGCCGAGTTCCACGGCGGCCCTGATGTCCCGGGTCAGCCGGCGCCGCCAGACGGTGTACAGCCGCGCGACCGCGTCCCGCACCGGCCCCTCGCGGCCGTCGAACTCCACGGCGGAGGCGGTGAACAGGCACCCGCCCGGGAAGGCCTCCCGCTCGCGGTCCAGATAGGTCACCCAGGCCTCGCAGATCGCGGTCAGCCGGGTCAGCCCGGGAGCGGCTCCGGCGGCGGGCACCCACACGGCGCGGGTGAAGATCTCGGAGGCCCGCCGCAGGGCGGCGATCTGCAGGGCCTCCTTGGTACCGAAGTGACCCAGCAGCCCGGACTTGCTGATCCCGAGATCGGTCGCGAGCCGGCCGATCGTGAGGCCCTCGAGACCTTCCACGGAGGCGACCGCGACGCTGCGCTCGATGATCCGCTCGCGGGTGTGGCGTGCCTCGGCGGCGGACTTGCGTGGGCTCATGGGGCCATCGTAGCCACCCCTCGCCATTTAGAGTCCGACCGATCGGTCGCTATAGTTTCGAGCATGACTGCATCCCGCATCGCCGCCCTCGGCCACCATCAGCCGCAACGCGTCCTCACCAACGACGACTTGGCCGCCATGGTCGACACCAGCGACGCCTGGATCCGGCAGCGCACCGGCATCGCGACCCGGCACATCGCCGCCGAGGACGAGACGGTCGCCGACATGGCGAGCGCCGCGGCGGGCAAGGCGCTCGCCGCCGCGGGCCTGGACCCCGCCGACGTCGACCTGGTCGTGGTGGCCACCTCCAGCGCCGTCGACCGCTCCCCGAGCACCGCCGCCCAGGTCGCCGCCCGGCTCGGCATGACGGCCCCCGCCTCCTACGACCTCAACAACGCCTGCGCGGGCTTCACCACCGCGCTCGCCGCCGCCGACCACTCCGTGCGCGCCGGTGCCGCACGGCACGCCCTGGTCATCGGCGCCGAGAAGATGTCCGACCTCACCGACTGGACCGACCGCAGCACCTGCGTGCTGCTCGGCGACGGAGCCGGTGCGGCCGTCGTCAGCGCCACCGACGGCGCCCCCGGGGCGCTCCCCGGCGTCGGCCCGGTCGTGTGGGGCTCCGACCCCACCCGCGCCGACGCCGTACGGCTGGCCGGCGCCTGGCAGCCCCGCTTCGCCCAGGACGGCCAGACGGTCTTCCGCTGGGCCACCACGACCCTCGCCCCGATCGCCGAGGAGGCCTGCCGGCGCGCCGGTGTCGCCGTCGGCGACCTCGGCGGCATCGTGACCCACCAGGCCAATCTGCGGATCATCGAGGCCGTCGTCCGCCAGTTGGGCGCCCCGCAGGCGGTGGTGGCCCGCGACGTCGTGGACTCCGGCAACACCTCGGCGGCCTCCGTGCCGCTCGCCTTCTCCAAGCTCGTCGAGCGCGGCGAAGTGGCCTCCGGCGCCCCGGTGCTCCTGCTGGGCTTCGGCGGCGGCCTGTCCTGGGCCGGGCAGGTCGTCGGCTGCCCCTGATCCGGGAACAACGACCGAGGGCCGGTCGCCGCTCGCGCGGCTGACCGGCCCTCAGGGGTGCGGTACGGCTCAGGCCTTGAGGGCCAGGACGACGTTGTGGCCGCCGAAGCCGAAGGAGTTGTTGACGGCCACGATCGGGCCGTCCGGCAGCTTCCGCGCCTCGCCGGAGACCAGACCGGGGTCGATCTCGTCGTCCAGCTCCGTGATGTTGATCGTCGGCGGGGCGATCCGGTGGTGCAGGGCGAGGACGGTGGCGACCGTCTCGATGCCGCCCGCGCCGCCCAGCAGGTGACCGGTCATCGACTTGGTGGCGGAGATGGCCACGTGGTCGAGGTGGTCGCCGAGCACCTTGCGGAGCGCCTTGACCTCGGCGACGTCACCCTGCGGGGTGGACGTCGCGTGCGCGTTGAGGTGGGCGATCTGCGCCAGGTCCAGGCCGGTAGCGGCGATCAGCTGCTCCAGCGCGGCGGCGATGCCGCGGCCGGTGGGCTCCGGCTGCGCGATGTGGTGGGCGTCGGCCGACAGGCCCTGGCCCAGCACCTCGGCGTAGACCCGGGCACCGCGCTTGGCGGCGTGCTCGGCCGACTCCAGGACGACGACACCCGCGCCCTCGCCGAGGACGAAGCCGTCGCGGCCCTTGTCGTACGGGCGGGAGGCGCCCTCCGGGTCGTCGTTGTTCTTCGACATCGCCATCATGTTGGCGAAGGCCGCGATCGGCAGCGGGTGGATGGCCGCTTCCGTGCCGCCGGCGATGACCACATCGGCACGGCCGGAGCGGATCATCTCGTACGCGTAGCCGACGGCCTCGGCGCCGGAGGCGCAGGCGCTGACCGGGGTGTGCACACCGGCGCGGGCGTTGACCTCCAGGCCGACGTTGGCCGAGGGGCTGTTGGGCATCAGCATCGGCACGGTGTGCGGGGACACCTTGCGCGGGCCGGACGTCTTGAGGTTGTCGTACTGGTCGAGCAGCGTGGTGACGCCGCCGATGCCGGAGGCGATGACCGCGCCCAGGCGGTCGGGGTCGACCGAGCTGTCCTCGCCGGCCCTGGTGGTGAAGCCGGCGTCGGCCCACGCCTCGCGGGTGGCGATCAGCGCGAACTGGGCCGAGCGGTCGAGCTTGCGGGCGACCGGGCGGGGCAGGACCTCCAGCGGTTCCACGGCGATCTGCGCCGCGATGCGCACCGACAGCTCGGCGGCCCAGTCCTGCTTGAGGGGGGTGACGCCGGAACGTCCGGCGATCAGTCCCTCCCAGGTCGACGCGCTGTCCCCGCCCAGCGGAGTGGTTGCGCCGATACCGGTGACGACCACGGTGTGATTGGTCGGGCTCACAGGGATTGTCTCTCCACGTCTAGAAGGGCGGGCGACAGACACGTCGTCCAGGGGTGGCTCAGGATCAGCCCTGGGCCTTGAGGATGTAGTCGACGGCGTCGCCGACGGTCTTGAGCTGCTTGACGTCGTCGTCCGGGATCTTGACCTCGAAGCGCTCCTCGGCGGCGACGACGACCTCGACCATGGACAGCGAGTCGACGTCCAGGTCGTCGGTGAAGGACTTGTCCAGCTGGACGTCCTCGGTCGGGATGCCGGCGATCTCGTTCACGATCTCGGCGAGACCCTCGACGATCTCTTCCTGGGTGGCCATGGCGGCGCTCTCCTTCTTCGTGCTGGTTACTACGGGCTGCGGCGGGCGGGAGTGCGCGCCGCGTGGGTGTTGACTAGGGGAGGGTAACGACCGTGGCGGCGTAGACCAGCCCCGCCCCGAAACCGATGATCAGGGCCGTGTCGCCGCTCTTCGCCTGTCCGGTGGCGAGCAGGCGCTCCATCGCGAGCGGGATCGACGCGGCGGAGGTGTTGCCGGTGGTCTCGATGTCACGGGCGACCGCGACGTGCTCCGGCAGCTTGAGCGCCTTGATCATCGAGTCGATGATCCGCATGTTGGCCTGGTGCGGGATGAACACGTCCAGGTCGTCCGCGGTGATCCCGGCGGCGTCCAGCGCCTCCTGGGCCACCTTGGCCATCTCGAAGACCGCCCAGCGGAAGACGGTCTGGCCCTCCTGGGTGATCGCGGGGAACTTCAGCTCGCCGTTCTCGTCCACCGGCAGCTGCGAGACGTCGCCCACATGGAAGCGGTCCCACGCCACGGTCTGGGTGATGATGGCGGACTTGTCGCCCTCCGAGCCCCACACGGTCGGGCCGATCTCGGGCTCGTCGGCCGGGCCGATGATCACGGCGCCGGCGCCGTCGCCGAAGAGGAAGGCGGTGGCGCGGTCCGTCTTGTCGGTCAGGTCGCTCAGCCGCTCGACACCGATCACCAGGACGTGCTTGGCGCTGCCCTCGGTGACCATGCCCTTGGCGAGGGTCACGGCGTAGGTGAAGCCGGCGCAGCCCGCCGAGATGTCGAACGCGGCCGGCTTGCCCGCGCCGATCCGGTGCGCGATCTCGGTCGCGACGGCCGGGGTCTGCTTGAAGTGGGAGACGGTGGCGACGATGACGCCCCCGATGTCCTCGGCCGAGATCCCGGCGTCGGCGATGGCCTTGCCCGCCGCGATGACCGACATCTCGGCGACCGTCTCGTCCGGGCCGGCCCAGTGCCGGGAGGCGATGCCGGAGCGCGAGCGGATCCACTCGTCGCTGGAGTCGATGCTCTCCAGGATCACATCGTTGGGCACCACCCGGGTCGGCCGGTAGCCGCCGACGCCCATGATGCGCGCGTACGGGGAGCCCTTGCTGGGCCTGATCTTCGCCATGTCTGCGGGGACTCCTATTCCTGGGTGCCGTGCTCGGCCACGATCGCGCGGGCGGCGTCGAGGTCGTCCGGGGTCTTCAGGGCCAGGGTCGCGACGCCGGGCAGCGCGCGCTTGGCCAGGCCCACCAGAGTGCCACCCGGAACCAGCTCGATGATCGCGGTGACGCCGAGTTCCTTGAAGGTCTCCATGCACAGGTCCCAGCGCACCGGGTTGGACACCTGCGACACCAGACGGGAGACGATCTCGGCGCCGGAGGACACGACCGCGCCGTCGGTGTTGGACACGTACGGCAGCGCCGGGTCGGAGACCCGCAGCGTCTGCGCCAGCTCGTCCAGCACGGCCACGGCGGGGGACATGTGGTGGGTGTGGAACGCGCCCGCCACCTTCAGCGGGATGACCCGTGCCTTCTCCGGCTTGTCCGAGGTCAGCTCCGCGAGCTGCTTCGCCGTGCCGGCCGCCACGATCTGACCGGCGCCGTTGATGTTCGCCGGGGTGAGGCCGAGGTTCTCCAGGTGGGCGACGACCACCTCCGGGTCGCCGCCGAGCACGGCCGACATGCCGGTCTCGGTGACGGCCGCGGCCTGGGCCATCGCGGTACTGCGGGTGCGGACGAAGGTCATCGCCGCGTCGGGGCTCAGCACGCCGCCGACGGCCGCCGCCGTGATCTCGCCGACGCTGTGACCGGCCACGGCGCCCAGCGCGGAACGCGCGGCGGCCGGGTCGGCGAACAGCTGCTCCGCGGCGACCAGACCGGCGGCGACCAGCAGCGGCTGGGCGACGGCGGTGTCGCGGATCTCCTCCGCCTCCGCCTTGGTGCCGTAGTGGGCGAGGTCGAGCCCGGCGGTCGAGGACAGACCGGCGAGGCGGTCGGCGACACCGGGGAGTTCGAGCCAGGGGTTCAGAAAGCCGGGGGCCTGGGCACCCTGGCCGGGAGCGACGAGTACGAGCACGCTTTCAACTCTCTCTTGAGCGGGGTGATCCCCGCCCGTGGGGACAGGGACCAAGAACCGACGGGCGATTTGTTGGTGTCCCACAAAGGCCCTGAGCGCATCTACGGTGTCTGGCCGGACGCGGAGAGCCGGCCCAGGATGAGCGCGATGCGGAGGGTGAAGGCGGAACGCACATCCGACGGCGACCAGCCGGTGACGTCCGTCACACGTCGGAGGCGGTAGCGAACGGTGTTGGGGTGAACGAACAACATCCGGGCGGCCCCTTCCAGCGACGATGCCTGTTCCAGGTACACGGACAGAGTCTCGAGCAGTGCCGAACCAGCTTCCTCCAGTGGCCTGTAGATCTCCTCCACCAACTGGTCGCGGGCGTGTCGGTCGCCCGCCATCGCCCGCTCCGGCAGCAGGTCGTCGGCGAGGACCGGCCGGGGCGCGTCCGGCCAGGCCGCGCAGGCCCGCAGGCCCGCGGCCGCCGCCTGCGCGGACTTCGACGCCGCCAGGAGGTCGCCCACCACGGGCCCGGCCACGACCGGTCCCGCGGCGAACGGCCCGATCAGCGCCTTGGCCACCCGCAGCGGTTCGTCGTCGCCGCCCGCCACGACGATCAGCCGGTCGCCCAGCACTCCGGTGAGCACCTGCAGCTTCGCGTGCCGCGCCGCCCGGCGGATCGCCTCGACCGTCAGCTCGCTGTCTCCGTTGGGTGCCGTGCCCAGCACCACCGCGATCTTGTCCGGGGAACTCCAGCCGAGCGCCGCCGCCCGCGACAGCACACCCTCGTCCGCCTCCCCGGACAGCACCGCGTTGACCACCAGCGACTCCAGCCGCGCGTCCCAGGCGCCGCGTGCCTCGGCGGCCTGCGCGTAGACCTGGGCCGTGGCGAAGGCGATCTCCCGGGCGTACACCAGCAGCGCCTCGCGCAGCACCGACTCGTCGCCGGGGGCCGCGACCTCGTCGATCGCCGCCTCCATGACCTCGATGGTGGTGCGCACCATCTCCACCGTCTGGCGCAGCGAGATCGCCCGGGTCAGCTCCCTGGGCGCGGTGCCGAAGACATCGGTGCTGATCGCCTGCGGCGTCTCCGGGTGCCGGAACCACTCGGTGAAGGCCGCGATGCCCGCCTGCGCCACCAGCCCGATCCAGGAGCGGTTCTCCGGCGGCATGGCCCGGTACCAGGGAAGCTGCGCGTCCATCCGCGCGATCGCGGCTGCCGCCAGGCGCCCCGAGGACTTCTCCAGCCTTTTCAGCGTGGCGGTGTGGGAGTGCTCGCGGGCGGGGTCGAATGCGTTCTGCGCGGGTTCTGGCACGGTACAAGCCTGCCTTATCCGGGCGGATGCATGGCACGGACCCCTGGCCTCCCCGCCCGCCTGGGTCAGATGCGGCCTCCCGACGCGGAGTCGGCGGACAGCCGCTGGGCGAGGTAGATCGGGATCACCGAGAGGAGGACGAGGACGGCCGCCACGACGTTGACCACGGGCGCCTGCTGCGGGCGGGCCATGTTGCCGAAGATCCACACGGGCAGGGTCTGGACGCCCGGCCCCGCGGTGAAGGTGGTGACGACGATCTCGTCGAAGGAGAGGGCGAAGGCGAGCAGCCCGCCGGCCAGCAGCGCGGTGCGCACCAGCGGGAAGGTGATGTCACGGAAGACCTGGAAGGTGTCGGCCCCCAGGTCCATCGCCGCCTCCTCGTAGGAGCCGGAGGTGCGCCGCAGCCGGGCCAGGACGTTGTTGAAGACCACCACGATGCAGAAGGTGGCGTGGCCGACGACGACCGTGAACAGGCCCAGCCCGACGCCCAGCGGTTCCAGCACCGTGCGGAAGGCGGTGTTGAGGGCGATCCCGGTGACGATGCCGGGCAGCGCGATCGGCAGCACCACCACGAAGGAGAGCGCCTCCCGCCCGAAGAAGCGGTACCGGGAGACCGCGAAGGCGATCAGCGTGCCCAGGACGAGGGAGACCGCGGTGGCGCCGAGACCGGCCTTGACCGAGGTCCACAGCGCGGAACGGGCGCCGGAGCTGTGCCAGGCGTCGGCCCACCAGCGCAGGGTCAGGCCCGAGGGGGGCCAGCCGAAGCCGCGGTCGGCGTTGAAGGAGTTGAGCAGGACGAGCAGCAGCGGTACGTAGATGACGGCGAAGCCGAGCGCGGCGGCGACGCGCAGCGCGATGCGGGCGGTACGGGAGAGTTGCATGGTCACGGCCCTCACAGACTCCGGAGCGCGCCGGTGCGCCGCATGGCCAGCAGGTAGACGACGATGATCGCGACCGGCGCCGTGCCCAGCGCGGCGGCGAGCGGCGGGTCGAGGGTGATGTTGGCGTACACGACGTTGCCGATCAGCTGGGTCTTGCCGCCGACGATCTGGACGGCGATGTAGTCGCCGAGGCTGAGCGAGAAGGTGAAGACCGAGCCGGCCGCGACCGAGGGCAGCACCATCGGCACCACCACGGACCGGAAGGTGCGCCAGGTGCGGGCGCCGAGGTCCGCGGAGGCGTCCAGCAGGCCGGCGGGCAGCTGCTCCAGCCCGGCGTGGATCGGCAGGATCATGTACGGCAGCCACAGATAGGCCAGCACCATGATCGCCGCGGGCAGCCCGTAGCCGGGGCCGTCCAGCCCGAGCGGCCTCAGCGCCCAGTCCAGCGGCCCGTTCTCGGAGAGCATGATCCGCCAGGCGTACGCCTTGACCAGATAGCTGGCCCACAGCGGCGTGAGCACGGCGACGACCAGCAGGTGCCGGTACCTCGGGGCGGCCACCCGGGCGGTGTAGAAGGCGATCGGGAAGGCGATGACGACGTCGATCGCCGTCACCGCGACCGCGACGCCGAGGCTGCGCAGGGCGACGTCCCGGTAGACGCCCGTGGTGAGGACGGTGCGGAAGTTGTCGGTGTTCCAGACCTTGACCACGTCGGAGGTGAAGGGGTCGGTCGTCCAGAACGCGGAGAGGAAGAGCGCGGCGAGCGAGCCCAGGTAGGCCAGCACCAGCCACAGCAGCGGGGCGGACAGCAGCAGCGACAGCCGCAGCCGCGGGCGGCGGTGCAGGGAACCTGCCAGCCGCCGCCCGAGGGTGCCGCTCGTCGTGGTGGACGGGGTGGACGGGGTGGTCACGGACGGCTCAGCCCTTGATCTCGGTCCAGGCCTGGACCCACTTGGCGTAGGGCACGCAACGAACGTCGGTGCGGCCGTCCAGGCACTGCGGGATGGGCGTGTTCCAGAAGTGGACCTGCTTCCAGTAGGGCTCGTCGGCCGCGTGGAAGACGGTGCAGTGGTTCTTGTCCGCGGTCAGGGCGCAGGACTTCTCGTTCGCCGGGGCCTCGCCGAACCACTCGGCGACCTGGGCGTTGACCTTGGGGGAGACGATCCAGTCCAGCCACTTGTAGGCGCAGTTGGGGTGCTCGGCCTTGGCGGAGACCATCCAGGTGTCGGACCAGCCGGTGGCGCCCTCGCTCGGCAGGACCGCCTCGACCGGTGCCTTCTCGGCCTTGGCGAGGTTGGCGATGACCTGCCAGCTGGTGCCGATGACCGAGTCGCCGCTCTTGAAGGCGGAGATCTCCTTCAGGTAGTCGCTCCAGTACTCGCCGACGTCGGCGTTCTGCTCCTTCAGCAGGGCCACGGAGGCGTCGAACTGCTTCTGGTCCAGCGCGTACGGGTCCTTGATGCCCAGCTCGGGCTTGGTCTTCATCAGGTAGAGCGCGGCGTCCGCGATGTAGATGGCGGAGTCGTAGGCGGTGACGTGGCCCTTGTAGGCGGAGGCCTTGTCGAAGACCGCCGACCAGGAGGTGGGGGCCGGGGAGACCTTGTCGGTGCGGTACATCAGCAGGTTGGCGCCACGGCCGTGCGGGATGCCGTAGGCGACCCCGTCCACCGAGTTCCACTTCTGCATCTTCAGGCTGGCGAAGACGTCCTTGTAGTTGGGCACCAGGTCGGTGTTGACCGGCGCCGCGTCGCCCGAGGCGATGAGGCGCAGCGAGGCGTCTCCGGAGGCCGACACGGCGTCGTACTGGCCGGTCTTCATCAGGCTGACCATCTCGTCGGAGGTGCCCGCCACCTTGGTGTTGACCTGGCAGCCGGTCTCCTTCTCGAACGGGGTGACCCAGTCGACGGACTTGTCGTTCGAGCCGTCCTCCGCGTAGCCGGCCCAGGCGATGAGGTTGACGGCGCCCTCGGTCTTGCCCAGCGTCTTCTGCGCGCTGAACTTGGGCGGGGTGAAGGCGCCGCCTCCGCCGCCGGAGCCCTTGCCTGAGGAGGGGGACCCGCCGCAGGCGGTGGCCAGGGCCAGGAGGGTGCAGGCGGCGAGGGTACGGGTCAGACGCACGTGGACTCCGTTTCCGGGTGGGCGGACTGGACGGTGACGTTGTGTCGGCGGTGCCACTGGAGGCGGACGCGGACTCCCCGGTAGGCGGCGACGTCGGCCGAGGAGGTCTCCTGGTTCTGCTGGAGGGCGGTGAGCCGGCCGCCCTCGTCGAGGTCGACCAGGAAGCGGGTGGTGTCGCCGAGGTAGACGACCTCCGCGACGGTGCCGGCGACGGTGCGCAGCTCGCCGTCCGCGCCGTCCTCGGCGTCCGCACCGCCCGCGGGATCGCCGGGGCCCAGCAGGCGGATCTTCTCCGGGCGGACGCTGTAGGTCCCGGTGTCGTCGCCGAACAGGTTGGACGTGCCCACGAAGCCGGCGACGAAGGGCGTGGCCGGCCGCTCGTACACCTGCGCGGGGGTGCCGACCTGCTCGATCCGGCCTCCGTTGAAGACCGCGATCCGGTCGCTGAGGGTCAGCGCCTCCTGCTGGTCGTGGGTGACGAAGACGAAGGTGATGCCGACCTCGCGCTGGATCGCCTTGAGCTCGACCTGCATCTGCTCGCGCAGCTTGAGGTCGAGCGCCCCCAGCGGCTCGTCGAGCAGCAGCACCCTGGGCCGGTTGACCAGGGCGCGGGCCAGCGCGACCCGCTGGCGCTGGCCGCCGGAGAGCTGTGACGGGCGGCGCCGGCCGAGTCCCTCCAGCCGTACCGAGTCGAGCGCGGCGCGGGCGCGCTCGATCCGCTCGGCCTTGGGCACCTTGCGGATCTTCAGCCCGTACGCGACGTTCTGCTCCACGGTCATGTGCGGGAAGAGCGCGTAGTCCTGGAAGACGGTGTTGACGTCGCGTTCGAAGGGGGCGAGCCGGGTGACGTCCCGGCCGGCCAGCTCCACGGTGCCGGTGGTGGGGGCCTCGAAGCCCGCGATCATCCGCAGCACCGTGGTCTTGCCGGAGCCGGAAGGGCCCAGCATCGAGAAGAACTCCCCGTCGCCGATCTCCAGATCGACCCCGGCGACCGCGTGCACCTGGCCGAAGGACTTGCGCAGGCCCCGCAGGCGTATGGCGGGGGTCCCGGAGTCCGTTTCCTTGGCCGTTCCCTCCATCGGTGGGGAACCTTTCTCTTCGCCGGGTCGTTGACCGAAAACCTATGAAGTTATATTTCAGAGGACAAGGCCCGGCCGGGGTAAAACTTTGCCCAAGTGAGAAGGTGTGCGGGTGAGCAAACTTTCGAATGGCGCGCTGCACGCCGTCTTCGCACCGGTCGGCAACCTCGCCCGGGTCGACGCGGTCGTGCGGCGCCTCGCGGACGCCATCGAACTGGGCCTGCTCGCCGACGGAGAGCAGCTCCCCGGCGAGACCGAACTCGCCACCCGGCTCGGCGTCTCCACCGTGACCCTGCGGGAGGCGCTCATGGCCCTGCGCCAGCAGGGACTGGTCACCACCCGCCGCGGCCGCGGCGGCGGCAGCTTCGTCACCGCCCCCGACCAGCCACGCACCACCCGCCTCGGCCTGCGGCTTGCCGACTGGAGCACCGAGGAACTGCGCGACCTGGCCGACCACTGGTCCGCCGTCGCGGGAGCCGCCGCCCGGCTCGCCGCCGAGCGCACCGAGCCGGAGGACCTCGCTCCGCTGGAACGCTCCCTGGAGGAGTTCGAGGCCGCGGACGACCTCGCCGCCCGGGGCCGGGTCTACGGCCGGCTGCATGTGGAACTCGCCGCGGCCGCCCAGTCGGCCCGTCTCACCAAGGAGGAGATCCGTATCCAGGCGGAGATCGGAGCGCTAATCTGTCTCGCACTCGGGGAGGACGACGCCCGCGCGGCGGTCGTCGGACTGCACCGCGCGCTGCTCCGCGCCGTGCGCGACGGCGACGCGGAGCTGGCCCGGTCCCTGGCCGAACGACGGGTGCAGGACGCGATGGAGCGCCTGATCGGACTGCGTCTGACCGTCGCCGGCTGACCCCGGGCGTCCGCACCTCCCGCCCTCCCGCACCGGAGGCAGCCGCCGTGGCCGTCCGTTCAACCCCCGTCGTCGAGGACGTCGCCGCCGGCGTCGTGGACCGGGTCCGCGCCACCCTCGAGGACGTCTTCACCGCCGTCGCCCAGGTGGCCGAGCGCACCACCGCCATCGCCGCCGTGCGGGCCGCCGGCCGGGCCCCCACCACCGCCGACCTCGCCGCGCTGCGGCCGCTGCTGCACGACCGGCTGCTGCGCCGTCAGGACCTGATCTCCGGCATCGGCTTCATCGCCGAACCCGGGCTGCTCGGCGACGTACCGGCCTGGCTGGAGTGGTGGCAGAACCACGGGGAGGACGGGCTGCGACCGCTCCTGCCCGACCTCGACCCGGGCACCTCGGCCTACTCCGACTACACCCACTGGGACTGGTTCGCCCTGCCCCGCGCCACCGGCGAGCGCGCCGTGGCCGGACCGTACGTGGACTACCTGTGCTCCGACGAGTACAGCCTCACCCTGTCGGTGCCGGTCCAGCACGGCGGCCGCTTCCTCGGCGTGGCAGCCGCCGACGTGTACCTGCGCCACTTCGAGGCCGCCGTGCTCCCGCTGCTGCGCCGCCTGCCGACCCCGGCCGCCCTGGTCAACGCCCGCGGCCGGGTCGCCGCCTCCACGGACCCGCGGCATCTGGCCGGTTCGCTCCTGAGGAGCTTCGGCGGTCAGCCCTGCGGCCCGATCCCGCTGACCCTCGTCACAAGCCTGCCAGCACCGCGTCCGTGAGCGCCGGCCACAACGGCAGCGCCCACTCGCCGAAGTCACGGTCCGTCAGGACGACGCAGGCCGCCCCGGCGTCCGGGTCGACCCACAGGAAGGTGCCGGACTGGCCGAAGTGCCCGAAGGTGCGCGGTGACGACGAAGCACCCGTCCAGTGCGGGGACTTGTGGCCCCGGATCTCGAAGCCCAGGCCCCAGTCGTTGGGGTTCTGGCCGCCGTAGCCGGGCAGCACGCCCTTGAGGCCGGGGAAGGCCACCGAGGTCGCCGCGGTGACGGTCTCCGCGGCCAGCAGCCGCGGTGCCTGCAGCTCGGCGGCGAAGCGCACCAGGTCGTCGACGGTCGAGACCGCGCCGGCGCCCGCCGAGCCCGGGCAGTCGGTGGCGTGCATACCGAGCGGCTCCAGCACCGCCTGCCGCAGATACTCGGCGAAGGGGATCTCGGTCGCCTTGGCGATGTGGTCGGCGAGCACCTCGAAGCCCGCGTTGGAGTAGATCCGCCGCGCGCCGGGGGCGGCCATCACGCGGTGCTCGTCGAAGGCGAGCCCGGAGGTGTGCGCGAGCAGGTGCCGTACGGTCGAGCCCTCCGGCCCGGCCGGCTCGTCCAGCTCGACCGCGCCCTCCTCGATCGCGACCAGCGCGGCGTAGGCGGTCAGCGGCTTGGTCACCGACGCGAGGCGGAAGCGCCGGCCGGTCTCCCCGTACGCTCCCGCGACCGTGCCGTCACGGCGGACGACCGCCGCCGCGGCCGTCGGGACAGGCCAGTTCTCGATCGCGCTCAGGCTGCTCAGGCTCCGCATGAGCGTGAGCCTAACGAATGGCCTTGCCTGGAGTGCACTCCAGGGTTTTAGCGTGGAACCCATGACCGTGACGCAGGTGGCCAAGAACAAGTCCGGCAGCGCCCTCAGCTGCTCCGACCAGCCCCGGCACCCCCTCCCGGACGGCCGGGACCGGTACACGATCAGCGAGGTGGTGGCCTTCAGCGGCCTCAGCGCGCACACCCTGCGCTGGTACGAGCGGATCGGGCTGATGCCGCACGTCGACCGCTCCCACACCGGGCAGCGCCGCTTCACCAACCGTGATCTCGACTGGCTGGCCTTCGTCGGCAAGCTGCGGCTGACCGGGATGCCGGTCGCGGACATGGTCCGCTACGCCGAGCTGGTGCGGCTGGGCGAGCACACCTTCCCCGAGCGCCAGGAGCTGCTGGAGTCGACCCGGCGCGACGTGCTGCGGCGGATCGCCGAGCTGCAGGGCACCCTCGCGGTCCTCGACCACAAGATCGACACCTACGCTGACGCCCGCCGGGCGTCGGAGAGGGCATGAAGCGCATGAGCGACAGCAACGAGCAGATCGCCCGGGTCACGCTGGGCACCGGCGGCCCCCTGGTCGGCGTCCAGGGCCTGGGCTGCATGGGCATGAGCGAGTTCTACGGCCCCACCGACGAGGCCGCCGCGCACGCCGCCCTCGACGCGGCGCTGGACCTGGGGGTCACGCTCTTCGACACCGCCGACGTCTACGGCCTCGGCGCCAACGAGGAGTTCCTCGCCCCGTTCGTGCGGGCGCACCGGGACGAGATCACCCTCGCCACGAAGTTCGGCATCGTACGCAAGGCCGACGACCCGCACTACCGCGCCGTCGGCAACGACCCCGCCTACATCCGCCGGGCCGTCGACGCCAGCCTGCGCCGCCTCGGCGTGGACGTCATCGACCTGTACTACATGCACCGCCGCGACCCCGCCGTGCCGCTGGCCGAGTCCGTCGGCGCGATGGCCGAGCTGGTGCGGGCGGGCAAGGTCGCGTACCTCGGTCTGTCCGAGGTGACCGGCGCCGAACTGCGCGAGGCCCACTCCGTGCACCCGATCACGGCCGTGCAGTCCGAGTGGTCGCTGTTCAGCCGGGACGTGGAGACGTCGCTGACCGGCGCCGCCGCCGAGCTCGGCGTGGCCGTCGTGCCGTACTCGCCGCTCGGGCGGGGCTTCCTGACCGGCTCCTTCCAGAACGCCTCCGAGCTGTCCGCGGACGACTTCCGCCGGCACCAGCCCCGCTTCACCGGCGAGAACGCCAAGCGCAACGCGGATCTGCTGGAGCCGGTCCGCAGGGTCGCCGAGGCCCACGGCGCGACGCCCGGCCAGATCGCCCTGGCCTGGGTGCAGCAGCGCGCGCAGGCGCACGGGCTGACCGTCGTGCCGATACCCGGCACCCGCAAGGCGGAGCGCGTACGGGAGAACGCCGCCGCCACCCGGATCGTGCTGGACGAGACCGAGCTGGGGTGGCTGGAACCGATCGCCGGACAGGTGGCCGGCGACCGCTACCCGGACATGTCGTCCACGTCGGCGGCGCGCGAGTAGTCCTCCCGGTCCGGGGCGGGCCGCGTCCGCGCGGCCCGCTGGACCGCCGCCAGCACCGCCGCCGCCAGCGGCAGCGACTCGTGGACGAGGCCGTAGCCCAGCCCGAACACCACGGTCGCCGGATCGTCGTCGGGGCTGCCGGGGCGGCGGCCGTCGCCGTCCCGCGGCAGCAGCCTGAGGTGACCGCCGAGCATCTCGGGGGAGCGCCAGTCGACCCCGGTCAGCTCGCGGATCGGGAAGTGCTGGTCACCGGCCTTCCACTTGGCCGTCGAGGCGCCCGTCCAGAACCAGCGGAAGGACACCGCGTCGCCGTCGAAGGTCGCCTTGCCGTCGTACGCCTTGAAGGACAGCGGCGCGTCGGGGACGTCCACGAGGTGGCGCGGGGCCGGATCGGCGTCGGCGCCGCCGCCGGCCGCCCCGGTGGCGGACAGCAGCTCCTCGGCGTAGTACTCGGCCAGCAGCTCGCGTTCGGCCGGCAGGACCAGCCGGTAGGGGTCCGCGCTCTCCTTGAGCTGGCCCTTCGCGGCCTCCATCAGCGGATCTGCGCCCCGCCTCGGGATCGCCCGCAGCACGATCGTGCCGCGTCGCCCCGGGGCCAGCTCGACGCCCGCGAGGGCCTCGTACGGGACGCGCCGCTGCCCGAGGACCTGCAGCAGTTTCGAGTTGCGCATCCCGCGCTCGTAACGGATGAGCACCGCATCGGCGTCGAACTCCCATACGGCGTTGGATCCGGCCAATACGTCACCCATACGGGTCATCGTAGGCGGCCCGGCCGTTTCTGGAACCGGCCGGGAACGACCGGACTAGGCCAGGACGGGATGAGGAGTGGGCCGGGGCGGGGCCGGGACTAGCTGTTCTGTCCGGGGAGGTTGTGGACAGTGGTGACGATCACCGTTGGGGGCT
Organism: Streptomyces sp. NPDC026673; assembly: GCF_040638135.1. Taxonomy (NCBI): domain Bacteria; kingdom Bacillati; phylum Actinomycetota; class Actinomycetes; order Kitasatosporales; family Streptomycetaceae; genus Streptomyces; species Streptomyces sp. NPDC026673. The sequence goes on from NZ_JBEZXR010000022.1 coordinate 110,353, forward strand.
CTTGAACGGGTGAGGGCCTTCCGGGTTCGGTGTGGATTGCGACGTCCCACCGGCCCGAAAGGCCCTCATGCCACACCGTAATGCACCCCTGACCGAGACCGGACGGCTGCGCCTGGCGCGCTGCGTCGTGGACGACGGCTGGCCGCTGCGCCGGGCCGCCGAACGCTTCCAGGTCTCGCCGACCACGGCTCAACGCTGGGCCGACCGGTATCGCACGCTCGGCGAAGCGGGCATGACCGACCGCTCCTCACGCCCGCACCACAGCCCGCGCCGGACCCCGACCCGCACCGAACGCCGGATCATCAAGGTCCGCCTCGCCCGCCGCTGGGGACCAGCCCGCATCGCACACCTGTTGAACCTGGTGCCCTCCACCGTGCACCGCGTGCTGACCCGCTTCGGCCTGGCCCGCCTGACCCACCTGGACCGCGCCACAGGCCACCCGATCCGCCGCTACGAACGCGACAAGCCCGGCGAGCTGGTCCACGTCGACATCAAGAAACTCGGCAACATCCCCGACGGCGGCGGGCACAAGATGCTCGGCCGGCAGACCGGCCGCAAGAACCGCTCCGCAGCCGGTTACAG
>NZ_JBEZXR010000023.1:0-110038 GCF_040638135.1 Streptomyces sp. NPDC026673
ATACGTGTGCTATTCCGTTCGGGGGCCGCCGCCCGGCTAACGGGCGGCGGCCGCATGCCCTTTTTGCGGGTGGGTATGACGGATGCGGCATTCGTCACATACGCGCACGGCTGCCACGGCTCCGGACGTGGTCGCGCGGCCCGTCCCGGGAGCACGGAAGCCCGTGGGGGCGGTCCCCTCCTCCGGGCGTCCGCACCGTACCGCGCGGTGGCGGGGCCGCGGTGCCGGCGGGGCCGTTCCGGCGCGCCCGTGCGGCGGCCAAGGGCGGCTCGGCGCAACGGACTTGGGCGGCGGGATGCCCCGCGGCGGGACCGCGGTTGGGCAACGGTTTCGGACGCTCACCGGCCGGCTCCCCGGCGCCGCCGGACCCGCGCCCCGCGGAGCGCCGGGCGCCGGTCGCGAGCCGCTCCGGCGGGCCCGGAGGGCTCCCGCCTGCCGTGCCGGGTGTAGCCGACGTCACATCCCGCCCCGTGCAACCCGTCGCCCACACTGGGCAGTCGGCCCGGCCATCACCCGACAGGACGGACGAACAAATGGGGCACACGCGAATATCCCGGCGCGCCATGGCCGCCGCAGTCGTCGCCGGCTTGGCGGTTCCCGTGGTCGTGGGGGCCGGGGCGGCGGACGCCGTCGCGGCGACGCCGCAGGTGACCTGCACCTCGGCGAAGCCCGGGCTGGGTGCGAAGCTCCAGCGGGACATCACGAAGGCCCTGAAGGGCAGGAGCGCCCTCACCGCGGTGTCCCTGCACGACCGCACGACGCGAACAATCTGCACCCTGCGGGCGGGGCAGCACTTCGACTCCGCCAGCACCGTCAAGGTCACCGTCCTCGCGACGCTCCTCCGCGACGTGCAGCAGCACAACCGCCACCTCACCTCGCGTGAGGCCGGGCTCGCCACCGCGATGATCACCAAGTCGGACAACGACGCGACGACCGCGCTGTGGAAGCAGCTCGGAGTCGCCAAGGTCGGGGACTTCCTGGCCGCCGCCGGCATGACCCATACGGTGCCGGGCAGCGGCGGCTCCTGGGGTCTCACCCAGATCACGGCCGGTGACGAGCAGAAGCTGATGGACCTGATCACGGCCCCGAACAAGGTGCTCGGCGACAAGTCGCGGGCCTACGCGCTCACGCTCATGAACCACGTCATACCGTCGCAGCGCTGGGGGACCCCGGCGGGCGCACCCGGCTCCGAAGTGGTCCACGTCAAGAACGGCTGGCTGCCGCGCGCCACGCACGGCTGGCGGGTGCACAGCCTGGGAGCCTTCACCGGCGGCGGGCACGACTACACGATCACCGTGCTCACCGAGGACAACGCGACGATGGCCTCCGGCGTCTCCACCATCGAGGCGGCGGCCCGCGCGATCCACAAGGACCTGGCCCCGGCGTGACGTCGGCCTGTCCGCCGGCGGACGCGCCGTGACGTCGGCCTGTCCGCCGGCGGACGCGTGACGGCACGGCTTGCCCGGGCCGTCCCCGGCGGGTCGTTCGCGCCATGACTCCGCGCCTCTTCACCGGCCCGCGTTCCGAGGCGTCGCCTCGTCGTGGACGGAGCGCGTGTGCGGCCCCGCCGGTGAAGCGGGGCGCCTGAACCCCGCGGCGTCCGACGCCTCCGTGCCCGCCGGGCCCCGGTCTCGTGGCGTCCGCCGGACCCCGCGCCGAGACGGGTCGCGCGCCGGGCCCCGATCCGTGTCGGGCCGAGGTGAACCGAGTCGCCGGGCGGGCCCGGGCTCGGGGCTGTACTTTTCGTCCAGCCTGGACGTACAGTCCAGCCATGGAGAAGGCGCGCATGGACGAGGACGACCCCCGGGTGCGGCAGTGGGGCCCGGTGTGCCAGGCCGTGGCCCTGCTGCTCAGCCCGTACGCCGAGGTCGTGCTGCACGACGTCGCGGACGACCGCGTGCTGGGCATCTGGAACCCGATGACGCGCCGCGCCGCCGGCGACCCCTCGCTGCTGGGCGAGCTGGACCGGCTGGACCCGGCGGCCCAGGACGTCTACGGCCCCTACGAGAAGCTGCTCGCCGACGGGCGCCGGCTCTCCTCCGTCAGCGCGGTCCTGCGGGACGCCGACGGCGGGCCCTCGGCCGTGCTGTGCGTCAACCTCGACCGGACGCCTCTGGAGCAGGCGGCCTCGGTGCTCGCCGCCTTCGCCGCGCCCACCGCCCCGCGCCCCGAGCCGCTCTTCGAGCAGGACTGGACCGAGCACGTGCAGCGGATCGTCGGCACCCACACCCGCGATCGCGGCTGCCCGGTGGACCGCCTCGGCCGTGAGGACCGCCTCGCCGTCCTCGACGAGCTCGACCGGGCCGGGGTGTTCGCGATGCGCCGCGCCGTGCCGGTGGTCGCCGGGGCACTGCAGACCTCGCGCTCCACCGTCTACGCCCTGCTCGCCGACCTCAAGGCGCAGAGGAGGCACCCGTGAGCCGACTCCCCGACTTCCGGCTGGAAACGTACTTCTCCCGCTGGGAGTTCACCGCCCGGCACCATCTGACCGCCTCCGACGCGCAGACCATGACCCTCTCCGAACTCCTGGAGCTCGCCGACGACCAGGACCGGCACGCCTGGGAGGCGCTGCCCCTCGGCTACACGCGGACCTTCGGCGATCCGGGACTGCTGCAGGCCATCGCCGCGACATACGAGCACGCCGGCGCCGACGACGTGGTCTGCTTCGCCGGCGCGGAGGAAGCGCTCTACCTGGCGATGCACGTGCTCCTCGGCCCGGGCGACCACGCGGTCGTCGTCACCCCCGGCTACCAGGCCGCCGAGACCGTTCCGCTCTCCCTGTGCGAGGTGACGGGGGTGCCGCTGGACCCGGAGCGGGACTGGGCGCTCGACCTGGACCGGGTGGCCGCGGCACTGCGCCCCACCACGCGCGTGGTCTCCGTCAACTTCCCCAACAACCCGACCGGCAAGGTCATCGACGCCGCCGACTTCGCGCGCCTGGCCGCGCTCTGCGACGAACGCGGCATCCATCTCTTCAGCGACGAGGTCTACCGCGGTCTCGAACGCGACCCGGCCCGCACCCTCCCGCAGGCCGCCGACCTGTCGGAACGGGCGCTGTCGCTGAACGTCACGTCCAAGTCGCTGGGACTGCCCGGGCTCCGGATCGGCTGGATCGCCTGCCGGGACCGGGAGGTGCTGTCGCGTCTGGAGCGGGCCAAGCACTACACCACCATCTGCAACGCCGCGCCCAGCGAGGTCCTCGCCCGGATCGCCCTCAAGGCCCGGGACCGGATCCTGGAGCGCAACCGCGCCCTGATCGCCGCCAACCTCCCGCTCTTCGACGCCTTCTTCGCGGAGTTCGACGACCTGTTCGCCTGGCGGGTCCCGGACGGCGGATGCGTCGCCTACCCCCGCTACCTCGGTGCCGACGGTGTGGAGCGTTTCTGCACCGAACTCGTCGAGCAGGCAGGGGTCCTGCTGCTGCCCGCGAGCGTCTACCGATCCGAGCTCACCGCGACGCCCCCGGACCGCTTCCGCGTGGGCATCGGGCGCCGCGACCCCGGCCCGGGGCTGGAGGCGTTCGCCGCATGGCTGCGAGCACGCCGATGACCCTCCCCGTCTTGGGTCCGGAGGAGATCGAGGCCGCGGCACGGCCCGCTGTCGTGTTCGACGCGGTCCGTGCCGCCCTGGTCGCCCACGCCGAGGGCCGCACCACCGTGCCGCCGCCCACGCATCTGAACTTCCCGCACGCCGACGGCGACTGCCATGTGAAGACGGGCTGGATCGACGGGGCGGACGACTTCACCGTCAAGATCGCCTCCGGCTTCTACCGCAATCCGGAACGCGGCGAACCCGTGAACCACGGCCTCGTCTGCGTGGTCAGCGCCCACACCGGCCGGGTCCGCGCCGTCCTCGACGACGGAGGACGCCTCACCGCCTGGCGCACGGCCGCCGCCGGAGCCCTCGCCGGCCACACGCTGGCCCGCCCCGGCGCCCGCAGCGTGGGGGTGTTCGGCACCGGAGAGCAGGCCCGGCTGCAGGTGCGGTGGCTGGCCATGCTGCGCCCCGTCGGCCCGGTCCTCGTCCACGGCCGCGCCGAGGGCCGGGCGGCGGCCCTCTGCGGCCGTCTCGCCGCCCACGGACTGGACGCCCGCCCGGCCGCCGCGGCGGAGGCCGCGGGCGCCGACATCGTCATCACGGCCACGCCGGCCGGTGCTCCGGTCCTGGAGGCCGGCGCGGTCCGCCCCGGAGCCCATGTCACCGCCGTCGGCGCCGACATGCCGCACAAGAACGAACTGCCCGCCGCGCTCTTCGCCCGTGCCCGTGTCATCGCCACCGACGACCGCGAACAGTGCCTGCACCACGGCGACTTCGGCCATGCCGTCCGCGCCGGCGCGGTACCGGGGGACGCCGACGTCCCCCTCGGCGCCCTGCTCGCCACCCCGCCCGAGCGGCCCGACGACGCCGTCACGATCGCCGACCTCACCGGTGTGGGGGCGCTCGACGCCGCTCTCGCCTCGGCGGTGGTCCGGGAGATCCTCGGCTGACGGGGCACGCACGCCCGAGGCGGTCTCCTGGCGGATCGCAGCGGACCCGCGGGCGTCCGGGCGCCCGCGCACGGCGGTCCGGTTCAGCGGCGCGGGGCCACGAACAGGCTCTGCACGCCACGGCCGATGGGGCCCTGTTCGTCGTGGAGGGATGCCTCGGCCATGCCCACGCCGTACGGGTCGACGGCGGTCCGGGCGTCGAGGCAGACCCACTCGCCCACCGGGTGGCGGTGGAGGTGGACCGTCAGGTCGGGGTTGACGAACAGGTGCGCGGAGAAGTCCAGCACGTTGCTCACGCCGTTGCCGGAGTCCGCGGCCGCCAGGACACGGTCCAGGGGCGCCGTCTTCTCGCCCGCCACGAGCGGGACGCGCATGCGCAGCCAGCAGGTGGCCGGACCGCGGTCGAGGAAGGACCCGGACACGAAACGGGCCTCCATGGCCGTGTGGTAGCCGATGTCCCACGGCACGGGGAAGAAGGGTTCGGCCCGGGCCCGCTCGGGGCCGGGGACGGCGGGGTCCGGGGTGACGGCCGGAACGGCGCCGGGCGCGGTGCGGATGCGCAGGGCCCGGGCGCGCATGATCTCCTCGCCGCCGTCGGGTGCCAGGGACGCCTCGACCAGTTCCACGCTGCGGCCCTCGCGCAGCACGCGCGTGCGCACGGTGAGCGGGGCGAGCGGGACCGGGCTGTGGATCTCGAAGGTGATCCGGACCAGGCGCATGTCCTCACGCGCGCCCGGCCGCGTCTGCACCGCCCGGCCGAGCAGGGCGGCGGGGGGACCTGCGTGCTGGCTCCCGGCGTCCCAGGGGCCGCGGGTGTACGCGGTCGGGACAAAGCGCTCGTCCGCCACCCGTTCGAAGAAGGCCTCGACATCACTGTGGTCCGGCATGCTCACCGCTGCTCTCCCGCCCGCTGACGACGGGACCGAGGCTACTGTTCGGTAGCCCCGGTGTCACGGTGCCCGCCGGCGGCGGGGCGAAGGCGGCTCCGTGATCCTCAGGCGACGGCCGGCACGGTCAGCTCGAACCAAGTGGTCTTGCCGATGGCCGTGCGATCGGTTCCCCACGCGTCGCTGAGCAGGTCGAGGATCTCCATGCCGCGACCGTCCTCCGCGTCGGTGGCGGCGACGCGCCGGACCGGGGCGCGGGAGCTGATGTCCTCGACCTCGCACCGCAGGCGCGCGTCCTCGACGCGGAGATTGAGTCGCACGGGTCCGCGCGCGTGGCACAGGGCGTTGGTGACCAGCTCGCTGACGAGGAGTTCCAGGGTGTCGGCCAGCTCGTGGAGGGCCCATGCGCACGCCTGCGCGGTGGCCAGCCCGCGGGCACGGCCCACGGAGGCCGGATCGTACGCCAGCGGCCACGACGCGTCCCGGTCGGTGGCGCGCCCGGCGGGGGCGTGCAGCGGTCGCACGGGTTCCAGAGTGCGCGACCACAGCCGGAACTGCCGGGCGAGCCAGGAGAGGGGTGCGGGGGTCGCGTCGGGGATCTCGTGCGTACCGACGGCCTGGGCGGCCATGGTGATCAATCCCTTCCGTGTCGAGGGGCGTGATGCCCGGGAGGCAGTTCCTGTAGCGGTCGCTACATCTACAAATATACATGTAGCGGGTGCTACGGTAAAGAAAACGGCAAAAGCTGATAATTCCGACATCGAGGGAGATTTTGTGGCGCGACAGGCCGACCCGGCCAAGCGGCGGCAACTCCTGGACCAGGTACGGGAGTACGTGGTCGGCCACGGGCTGGCGGAGCTGTCCCTGCGGCCGATGGCCAAGGCGCTCGGCACCAGCGACCGCATGCTCCTCTACTACTTCGGCACCAAGGAGCGCCTCGTCGCGGAGGCGCTCGCGCTGGACGCGAACCGGCCGATCCTGCGGTTCGGCGAGGTCCTCGCCGCCGTCGGCACACCCCGGGACGCGGCGGGCATGCGGCGCCTGGCCGAGGCGATGTGGCGGGAGCTCCGCAGCCCCGAGCGCCGCGCTCTGATGCCGCTTTACCTCGAGATGATGGCCGCCGTCATGCTGCGGCCCGAGCGCCATGGACCGTACATGCGGGATCTGATCGGCGAGTGGACGGAACTGGTCGCCCCGCTCTTCGAGGGGATCGGGATGTCCGAGGAGAGCGCCCTGACCGAGGCCCGCGTGCTGGTGGACGCGAGTTTCGGGGTGTTGGTGGCCCACCTCGTGGACGGGGACGAGGGGCCGGCCGAGTCCGCTTTCGGCGCCCTCCTCGACCGCCTGGAGCCCGGGTGGCGGAGCGACGACCCGGCACCGGGAGCGGCCGCCGTTCCGTGAGTCCGCGCGGGGTTCACATCACGGTCAGTGCCTCCTCCGCCGCCTTCAGCGCGGCCTCGCGGTCGGCCGGGACGAGTCCGATGCGCGTGCGCCGGTCGAGGAGGTCGCCCGCGTCGAGGGCCCCCTCGTGGCGTACGGCCCAGAGCAACTCCGCGCGGGTGACGGGGTGGCCGGGGACGACCGGCTCCCGCAGCGCGGGGTCGGCGGCCCCGAGGGCGTGCACGGCGGGCGCCTCGGTGCCGTAGCGCTGGACCAGGCGGCGCGGGGCCCGCAGTCCGGTGAGCACCCGCGGCGAGGCGGCGCCCACGAGGGGGACCGCCGTGGTGCGGCACGGTCCCGCGCCGAGCCCGCGCGCCGCGACGGCGGCGTCGACGGCGTCCTGGGCCATCCGGCGGTAGGTGGTGAGCTTGCCGCCGACGACGGTGACGACACCCTCGGCGGAGGTGAGCACCGCGTGCTTGCGCGAGATGTCGGCGGTGCGGCCGGAGCCGTCGGACGAGGTGTCGAGCAGCGGCCGGAGCCCGGCGAAGGCTCCGACGACGTCGTCGCGGTGGACGGGGACGTCGAGCGCGGTGCCGAACACGTCGAGCAGGAAGCCGATGTCCGTCTCGGGGACCTCCGGCACATCCGGGACCTCGCCGTCGACCGGTTCGTCGGTGAGCCCGACGTACACCCGGCCGTCGCCCTGCGGCAGGACGAGCACGAAGCGGTTGGACTCGCCGGGGATCGGGATGTGCAGCCCGGCCGGCAGGCCCCCGAGGCGCTCGGAGCGCAGGACGAGGTGCGTGCCCCGGGACGGTCGCAGCCGTACGCCGTCGACCAGCCCGCCCGCCCACACACCGGAGGCGTTGATCACCGCGCGGGCCCTGATCTCCGTCTGCTCGCCGGTCAGTTCGTCCCGCACCACGGCGCCGGAGCCGCTGAGCGAGAGTGCGCGCACCCGGGTGAGCACACGGGCCCCGTGTGCCGCGGCGGTCCGGGCGATGGCGGTCACCAGGCGGGCGTCGTCGGCGAGTTGGCCGTCCCACGACAGCAGGCCGCCGCGCAGGCCGGCGGTCCGCAGGGCGGGGGCCAGATGACGGGTCTCCACCGCGGACAGCCGGCGCGGCGCCGGCAGCGTGGCCCGCGCCGTACGCGCCGACAGGCGCAGCGCGTCGCCGGCCCGGAAACCGGACCAGGCCAGCGCCGCCTGGCCGCGCGAGACCAGCGGGGTCAGCGGCAGCACGAACGGCTGGGCCCGCACCAGGTGAGGAGCGGTGCGCTCCATGAGCACGCCGCGTTCGACCGCGCTCTCGTACGCGACATCCAGCTGGCCCGAGGCGAGGTAGCGCAGGCCGCCGTGGATCAGCTTGGAGCTCCACCGGGACGTGCCGAACGCCAGGTCGTGGGCGTCGATCGCGGCGACCGACAGTCCGCGGGAGGCGGCGTCGAGGGCCGCGCCCGCGCCCGTGGCGCCGAGGCCCACGACCAGGACGTCCACCTGCCTTCCGCCCGCGGGTCGGGAGGGTTCCGTGAGTTCCGCGAGGTCACGGGCGCGGCGCGCGGCGTTCAGCGAGGACGCGGAGGAGCTGCTCGTGGGGCTCATGGGGCTCATGGGGTGAGGGTCCTCTCCAGGATGGCCCGCAGTTCCAGCAGGAACGCCGCGGAGGTCAGGTCGGGGTCGTCCTCGTCGGTCATGGTGCGCAGCGAGAGGGTGAAGGACTGGACGACGAGCAGCACGGAACGGGCCTGCCGCACCGGGTGGTCCACCCGGACCGAGCCGTCCGCGTGACCCTCCTCCAGCCCGCCGGCGATGAGCTGCAGCAGCGCGTCCTGGCTGGCGCCCCGGCGGTCCAGTACATAGGGGAGGAGCAGTTCGGGGTCGACGTCGAGGATCTTGACGAACAGCGGGTGCGCGCGGAAGGCGCGCACTCCGGACACCAGCCCCTCGACCATGTGGGCCCGCATGGGGGTGCCCTCGCGCCGCTCGGGCATCGCCTCCGTGGCGACGCTGACCCACTCACGGGTCATCAGATCGCCGACCAGAGTGCGCACATCGGGCCATCGCCGGTAGAGCGTCATCCGGGAGACGCCGGCGCGGCGGGCCACGTCGGTCAGGGTCGTACGGCGGACGCCGACGGCCAGGACGCAGTCGCGGACCGCGTCGAGCACCGGATCGCTGTCCGACAGGTTGTGACGAATAGGCGTCATGTGTCACAGTGTAACGCCAGTGCAGGCCGCAGGAGACGGCATCCCAGAAACGACCGTGAGGACGGCCCCATGGACCCCGTGGACATGTTGTGGAGCGGCTGGGGCGACCCGGCCGAAGCGGCCCCGCTGCCCGACACCGTGATCGGCGTGCTGCGCGATCTGCTCGGCGTCAAACCCCGCGGCGCCGAACCCGCCGCCCTGGAGGACATCGCCGTCCCCGAGTCGCCGCTCACCGGTCCCGCGCTGCGGGCCCTCGCCGACTGCGTGGGCGACCCGGCCCACGTGCGGACCGACGCCGAGACCCGGATCCGCCACACCCGCGGCAAGTCCACCCCCGACCTGCTGCGCATCCGCTCCGGCGACGTCGCGGACACCCCGGCGGCCGTCGTGCTGCCCGACGGCCACGACGAGGTCCTGGCCGTCCTCGCCGTCTGCGCCGAACACGGCATCGCCGTCGTCCCCTTCGGCGGCGGCACCTCCGTCGTCGGCGGCCTCGCCCCGCAGCGGAGGCGCCCCTTCATCGCGCTGGACCTGCGCCGTATGAACCGCCTCCTGTCGCTCGACCCCGTGTCCCGGACCGCGATCCTCCAGCCGGGGCTGCGCGCCCCCCAGGCCGAGGCGCTCCTGGCCGAACAGGGCTTCACCCTGGGCCACTTCCCCCAGTCCTACGAGTGGGCCACCATCGGCGGATTCGCCGCCGCCCGCTCCAGCGGGCAGGCGTCGGCGGGCTACGGCCGCTTCGACGAGATGGTGCTCGGCCTGACCGTCGCCACCCCCCAGGGCACCCTCGACGCCGGCCGGGCCCCGCGCTCCGCGGCCGGCCCCGACCTGCGCCAGCTGATCCTCGGCTCCGAGGGCGCGCTCGGCGTCATCACCTCCGTGACCGTGCGGATCCGTCCGCTGCCCCAGGTCAAGGTGTACGAGGGCTGGCGCTTCGCGTCCTTCGCCGAGGGCGCCGCCGCGCTGCGCCGGCTCGCCCAGGACGGGCCCCGCCCGACCGTGCTCCGGCTGTCCGACGAGACCGAGACGCTGATCGGCCTCGCCCAGCCCGACGCCATCGGCTCCGGATCGTCCTCCGCCGGCTGTACGGCCATCGCGGGCTACGAGGGCACCGAGGAGGAGACCGCGCTGCGCCGGGCGCGGGCGGCGGCCGTGCTGCGCGAGTGCGGCGGCGAGTTCCTGGGCGAGGAGCCCGGCGAGCGCTGGGCGCACGGCCGCTTCTCCGCCCCCTACCTGCGGGACTCCCTCCTCGACGCGGGCGCCTTCGCCGAGACCCTGGAGACCGCCACCTTCTGGTCGCGGATCCCCGAGCTCTACGACTCCGTGCGCGAGGCGCTCACCGGGACGCTGGCCGCGGCCGGCACCCCGCCGCTGGTGATGTGCCACATCTCGCACGTCTACGAGAACGGCGCCTCGCTCTACTTCACCGTCGTCTCGGCGCAGGGCGAGGACCCCGTCGCGCACTGGGCCCCCGCCAAGGAGGCCGCCAACGAGGCCATCCTCGCCGCGGGCGGCACCATCACCCACCACCACGGCGTGGGCACCGACCACCGCGACTGGTACGTCAGGGAGGCGGGCCCGCTCGGCATCGAGGCCCTGCGGGCCGTCAAGAACGCGCTCGACCCGGCCGGGCTGCTCAACCCCGGCATCCTGCTCCCCATCCGCTGAGCCCGCCCGCAGCAACGCAGCTCGCCGCCTGCCGTCCCGCCGTTCGCCGTCCCGCAGCCCCGCCGTCCCCCTGCCCGGAGGCACACCCATGCGACCGTTCACCGCCGTCGTCAACCCCACCGCCGGGGGCTCCAGCGGGGCGGCCGCCCTCCTCCCGCTGGCGAAACTGCTGCGGGAGGCCGGCGCGGAGCTGACGACCGAGTACAGCAGCAGCCTGGGGCACGCGCGGGAGCTGGCGCGCCGGGCCGGGGCGCGCGGCGACGTCGTCCTCGCCGTCGGCGGGGACGGCATCGTGGGCGGCATCGGCGGCGCCCTCAGCGGCACCGGCGCCGTCCTGGGCCTGGTCCCCGCCGGCCGCGGCAACGACTTCGCGCGCGCCCTGGGACTGCCCTCCGAACCCGCCGAACTCGCCCGGATCCTGCTGCGGAACGAGCCGCGCGCCGTCGACACCATCGAGGTCGAGTCCGCGGTCCACGACCGCACGGCCGTCCTCGGCAGCGTCTACGCCGGCGTCGACGCGCTCGCCAACCACCACGCCAACACCTCCCGGCTGCTGCGCGGTTCGGCCTCCTACTACGCGGGCGGCCTGCGCGCGGTGGCCGGATGGCGGGCCGCCGCCTACCGCGTCACCATCGACGGCGTCCCGTACGAGCGCCGCGGCTACACGGTCGTCGCGGCCAACTCCGGCTACTACGGCTCCGGCCGGGCGATAGCGCCCGACGCCCGGGTGGACGACGGGCTGCTGGACGTCGTCATGATCCACGACGCACCGCGCCGGCTCTTCTTCGCGCTGATGAACGAACTCAAGACCGGCGCGCACGTCAAGCGCCCGCAGGTCGAGATCGTGCGCGGCAGGGAGATCCGCATCGAGGCCGACCGGGAGGTCCCCTATGGCGCGGACGGCGAGGTCGAGGCCGCCCTCCCGGTCACCGCGCGGATCCGGCCGGGAGCCCTGCGGGTGCTGTGCTGACCCCGGCCGTGGGCAGACTCGCGCGGTGACCGCACATGCCTACCTCGCGGCGGTCCGTGAGTCCTACGACACCGTCGCCGCCCGACTCCGCCGCCGGGGTGAGCACCCCGGACGGACTCGACCCGCTCTCCCGCGCCATGCCGGCCGCCTTCGCTGAGACCGTCCGCACCGCCGGCCGGGGCCCGCCGGCGGACCCGGGATGCGGCCCGGGGTACGTGACGGCGCACCCTGCCGCGCTGGGCGTGCCCGCGTACGGGGCCGACCTGTCGCCGCGGATGGTCGAGCCGGCCCGGCAGTCGTACCCGGAGCTGCGCTTCACCGTCGGCTCCATGACCGCGCTCGACATCGGCGACGGTGAACTCGGCGGCGCCCTCGCGTACTACTCCACCCACCACACGCCGCCCGAGCTGCTGCCCGTCGTCTTCGCCGAGTTCCGCCGCGTCCTGGCACCCGGCGGCCGGCTGATGCTCGCGGGCTGGGCCGGCGACGACGAGCACGTCTACCCGGAGCACGCGTACGGCGGCCACCCGGTCTCGTACGGGCTCCACATGCCGCCGGCCCCGCGGATCGCCGCGCTGGTCGAGGAGGCGGGGCTCGCCGTCACGGCACGGCCGGTGCAGGAGCCCGGCGCGGGAGCGAAGCGCCCCGTCGCAACGTTCCTCGCGCAGAAGCCCCGACACCCCTGGCGGGGGCCCTTCCCGCGTCACCCAGGGGGCGGCCCGATGTCCAGACCGTTCTCGTCCAGTGCGTTGAACACCCTCACCCGGGTGTCGTCGAACACGAAGGTGATGTCCACGGTTCGGGACGGGACGTCCTGGACCTGCCATTCGTCGAGGTCGACCCGTGTGAGACGGCGCCCGAGGAGGGCCCGCAACCCCGGCAGCGGCTCCGCACGCCACCGCAGGTCGAAGTCGAACCAGTCGAGCGGACGGCGCGGATCGACGCTGTTCCACGTCAGCGAGAGCTCGTCCAGCTTGTTGTGGTTGACCTCGACCTGCTCGCCGTCGAAGTCGAACAACACCGGACAGTCACAGAACCACTCGTCCTCCCCGGCGTCCCACACCAGCCAGACGCCCGTCAGCGTGCGGCCGGCCAGCGCGCGCAGCCGGTCCCCGTGCCCGCGCTCGACGGCCTCGCGGCCGCTCACCCACCGCGGTCGATACCCCTCGATGCCGAAGTCGAACACCGCGCCATTCTGCCGCAGCCCTTGCGGCGGGCTTGAACCGGCCGTAACGAGAGGTTCTAGCGTTGCCGGCATGATCGGGAACGACGACGACCGGCGTCTGTGGAGCATCGGCGAGGTGGCCCGCGCCACCGGGACGACCATCCGCACGCTGCGCCACTACGACGAGATCGGCCTCCTCGGCGCGAGCGCGCGCACCGCCTCCGGGCACCGCCGCTACACCGCCGACGACGTGCGCAGGCTCTACCGGGTACGGGCGCTGCGCGCCCTCGGGCTGCCGCTGGACGAGATCGCCCGCGTCCTGGCGGACGCCACGGAGGACCTGGAGTCGATGCGCGCCCTGCTCACCGCCCAGTTGTCCGCCCTGGAGGCGCACGCGGGACGGATCGGGGAGCTCACCGCGCAGATCCGGACGCTCCTGGGCCGGATGGAGGACACGTCGATGCCCGAACCCGAACAGTTCATGACGACCCTGGAGATGATGTCCGTGTTCGAGACCCACTTCACCGCCGAGCAGCGGGAGCAACTGGCCGGACGGCGGGCCGAACTCGGCCCGGAGGGCGTGGAGGCCGCGAAGACCGAGTGGGCCGGCCTCGTCAGGGAGCTGCTGCGGCTGATGGAGGCCGGCACCCCCGCCGGGGACCCCGGGGTGCGGGACCTGGTCGGCCGCTGGGACGGCCTGGCGAACCGGTTCCACGCCGCCGGAGCGGACGGCGAGCGGACCAAGGCCGCCGCACAGCGCATGTGGGACGAGAACAGCGAGCGGATCGGGCAGAACCTGCCCTGGTCCCCGGACCGGATGCGAGCCCTCGTGGCCTACGTGCAGGAGGCCCGGGACGCCGGGTAGGCGCACCCGGGCGACGGAGACGGACGCGGCCGACGCCTCCGGCCGGTCCCGTCGCCCCCGTGCGGGGCCGTGGTCACGGGGCCGTTTCCGGCTCGTCATGCCGGCGCCGTAGCATCCGCTGGAGGGGGAGACGGCGGAAGGGAACCATGAGCATCGACGAGTCCGTGGCCGCGCGTGCCGAGGACGTGGCGCTCACCCGGGCCGCGCAGGCGGGCGACGTGACGGCGCTGGGCGTGCTCCTGGAGTGCCACCGGGCGGGCATGCGTGCCGTGGCCCTGAGCATCCTGGGGCCCGGCCCCGACGTGGACGACGTGCTGCAGGACGCCGCGCTCACCGCGCTGCGCCGTGTGGGCGACGTCCGCGACCCCGCCGCGGTGGGACCGTGGCTGCGGATGATCGTCCGCAACGGCGCCCGCTCCGTGCTGCGCCGCGCCGTCCCCACCCGGCCCGTCGACGACCTCGTGCTGCGCGCGGCGGAGGACGACCCCGAGCGATGGCTGGAGCGCAGCGCGCTGCGGGACTGGATCTGGGAGGCCGTCGAGCAGCTCTCCCCGGCGCTGCGCCTGCCGCTCGTGCTGCGCCACTTCAGTGTCGGCGTCACCGGCTACGAGCAGATCGCCGACGCCTGTGGGCTGCCCGTCGGCACCGTCCGCAGCCGGCTGAGTCAGGCCCGGGCCAAGCTCGCCGCCGCCCTCGCCGCCACGGCGGACAGTGCCCACGACGACACCGCCCGGCGCACCAGGGCCAGCCGGGTCGAGGCCCACGAGACCCTGGCCGCGGCCGAGGGCGGCCACTTCGCCGCCCTTCTCGCCGAACGCTGGTCCCCCGAGGTCGCCCTGCTCAGCGGGAAGGAGCGGGTGGGCGGCAGAGGCCTGCTGATCCGAGGCATGGAGTGCGACCTCGGCGCAGGAGTCCGGCAGCGCCTCGTCCATGCCGTCGCCGGACGCTCGTTGACCGTCTGGGAGATGGACATCCTCAACCCGCCGGACAACCCCGGCCACTGCCCGCCCGCCGTCGCCTGGCTCATGACCCATGACTCCACGGGCCGCGTGCACCGCCTGCGCCTCCACCACCCCCGTCCGCCGGGCACACCCGGCGCCGCGGCCGCCTGAGGGCGGTGCCCCCGAGGTGCCTCGGATGCCTCAGCTGTGGAAGCGGATGTAGCCGTCGCCGTCGGCGTCCGAGCCGCGCTTGGTGTAGGCGTGGACGTCGGAGCGAGGGCCGGAGGGCTTGTAGAGGTAGATCGTGTCGCCGTCGTTGTTCCAGAGGAAGTTGCAGTTGTCGCGGTAGACCACGTTCTTCTTGTCGGAGTCGTCTCCGTGGCCGCCGCGGAGCTTCACGAAGTCCCCGGGCTGGAGGTAGTGGTTCGCGGTGAAGGCGAAGCGGTTGCCCGTGGCGTCCTTGACGACGTAGCCCTTGAGGTTGACGGTCGCCGAGGCCGAGTAGTTCTTGATCGTCAGATACTCCTCGTCGGTGTTGCCCGAGGAGCAGCTGTTGGAGTCCCGTCCGGGCGCGTCGTACTGGGCCCCGCGGACCTTGAGGGCCGAGTGGTACTCGGCGGCGTGCGCCTGGGTCGGTATCAGGACGGCGGTGGCGCAGGCCGCGGCGAACGCGGCCACGCCGATGCGGACGTGCTGGGTCATGGGAATCCCCCCTGTGCGAATGGGCCGCGCGGTTGCGATGCGCGGCGGAGCCAGAGGTTACATCAGGGTGACGACAACACCGCGCGAAGGTGGCCAACGGTGCGGAACGCGGTCATCCCTGCGCGGGTACCGTCCTCTTGCCACCGCCTGTTGACCGGGGCCGTCCGTGTCCGGGGCGTGCCGCCCTGCCAGGATGTGGCCATGGGAGTGAGCGGACCGGAGCGGGACGAACTGCTGGCCGACGCCGTGCGCATGCGCGAGCGGGGGGAGGCGGAGGCGGCGAGAGAGCGGCTGGTCGCCCTGGCGGAACGATGCGCCGACGATGCCGAGGTGGCGTACCAGGCGGCATGGGCACACGATGTGCTCGGCCTCGAGGCGGAGGCGGTGCCCTACTACGAGCGCGCCCTGCGCGGGGCGGGGCTGTCGGCGGAGGACCGGCGCGGCGCGCTGCTGGGCCTGGGCAGTACCTACCGGATCCTGGGCCGGTACGACGAGGCGGTCGCGCTGCTGCGCGCGGCCGTGGTCGACTTCCCCCGCGACGGCGCGCTGCGGACCTTCCTCGCGATGGCGCTCTACAACACCGGCGGGCACCGGGAGGCCATGCGGCTCCTGCTGACGCTGCTGGCGGAGACCAGCGCCGACCCCGGTGTGGAGCGCTACCGCAGAGCCATCGAGTTCTACGCAGGGGATCTCGACGCCACGGTGTGAGCGGGCCGGAGGGCGAAGCGGTCCGTCGTCCGCCCTGCGGAGCGCCCGCGTGCCACGAACCGGCAGAAGTACCGCTTATGGCCGCCTTCGGAGCCCCGTATGGCCGCCCACTTGGGGTTCCCGGCCTCGTGAGGT
Organism: Streptomyces sp. NPDC026673; assembly: GCF_040638135.1. Taxonomy (NCBI): domain Bacteria; kingdom Bacillati; phylum Actinomycetota; class Actinomycetes; order Kitasatosporales; family Streptomycetaceae; genus Streptomyces; species Streptomyces sp. NPDC026673. Next base: position 16,120 of record NZ_JBEZXR010000023.1, read on the forward strand.
TGCCTGGTAACCGGGGCCGCCACGGCCCCGGGAGGGGGCTCCGCGAGAGGAGGGCCATGGACACCGGCGACGCCCGCCTGGCGGCGATGCACGTGGTCTCGCGACGACTGGACGCGGTCGTCGGCGGCCTCACCGGCGAGCAGCTGCTCCGCCCCTCCTTCGCCGCCGGCTGGAGCATCGCCCAGGTGCTGGTCCACCTCGGCGCCGGGGCCGAGTTGTGTACCGGGGCGGTGCGCCGTGGCCTCGCCGGGGACACCGCGGGCGTCTCGCGGGAGGAGATCGCCGAGGTCCACGAGCGCTGGATCCCCCTGCGGCCGGCCGCGCAGCGCGATGCCTGGCGCGAGGCCGAAACGGGGCTGCTGCGGCTGCTGGACTCCCTCGACCCCGGGCTGCGGGCGCGTGTGACGGTGCCGTACTTCACCGGCCCGGTCGATTTCACGGCCTTCACCGGCTACTGGCTGTCCGAGCAGTCCGTGCACACCTGGGACGTCGAGGTGGGGCTCGACCCGGCCGCCACCGTGCCGGCCCCCGAGGTGGCCCTGCTCTGGGACCGGATCGACATGGTCGCCTCGCGCAGCCGCGACGCAGACACGCTCGTCCGCCTCCGCCCGCGTCAGATCGGGATGGAGCTGACCGACCCGGTGCGCACCCTGTGCCTGACCCTCGCCGCCGAGTTGCACATCCTCCCCTGCGAGGGGGCGGAGTCCTCGGGGACGGTGTCCGGGCCGGCCGAGGCCGTGCTGCGGCTGGTCTACGGCCGCAACCGTCCGCGGGACGCGGTGACGGCGCGCGGTGCCGTCACCCTGGACGACCTGCGCGCCCTCTTCCCCGGTTTCTGACGGTTCCCGCGGGCGCGTGCGGGCCCACGGTCGCCCGGGGACGGCACGGGCTCGGCCCACCCGCCGTCCCGCGCGCGTGGTCGACGGCGGATGACGGGGAACGACGGCGGATGACGGCGGATTCGGTCACGCCGAGGACGTCGCGGAGCGCGCCCCCGAGGCGGGCAGCCGGACACCCCGCACGCACCCGGAACGGACGGCCTCGCGGGTGGGGGAGGGCGCCGGCCGACCCGCCCGAGCGCCCCGGACCCGGGAGGGCGTCCGGGGCGCTCGCGGGATTCCGGCGGGCGGCTCGGCGGGGCTCAGCGGCGCAGCAGCCGGTGGCTGACCGACGCGCAGATGGCGACGAGGGCGGCGGCGAAGCCGAGCAGCGCCACGCGCTGCGGGACGTACAGCGTGCCGACGCCGAGCCCGAGGACGGGCACCGCCAGGCCGATGTACGCGGCCAGGAACAGGCCGGCGAGGGCCTCGCCCCTGCGCCGCGGCTCCGCGAGGGTCACGACGGTCGACACGGTGCCCTTGAAGAGGACGCCGGCACCGGCGCCGGCGGCCATGCCGCCCGCCACGAACAGGCCGAGGCCCGGGAGCCACACGGCCGCGGTGACCGCGGCCAGCCCGAGCACCATCGCGGTGAGGCCGATCGCCAGTTGGCGCCGCGCCGCCACCCGGAGCAGCACCGCCTGCGCGCCGGCCGCGGAGCCGAAGACGAGGAACGGCACCAGGCCGGCGAGCGCGCGGGAGGGGTGGTGCATGGTTCCGGCGACGAAGACCGGCCCCAGCGAGGTGAACAGGCCCAGCACCGCGAAGGCCGCCAGGGTGGCGCCGCACGCGGCGAAGAACGCGGGCCGGGACGCGGCGGGTACGGTGACGCGCTGCGGCCGGTAGGCGGGACGCTCCCCGGCCGGTTCCACCGTCTCCGGTACGAGCGCCACGCCCGCGGCGGCGAGCAGCAGCAGTCCCAGGAAGACCAGGTAGGGGGTACGCAGCGGCGCGCCCGCATACTGGGCCAGCAGACCGGAGACCAGCGGGCCCACCGCGAAGCCGCCCATGTTGGCGGTCGTGGAGACGAGGTCCGACCGGCCCCGGCCGGCGCGCGGCCGTGCGGCGGCGTGCAGCTCCGACAGGTGCGCGGTCGCCGTGGCGGTGATCATGCCGATGCCCAGGCCCGAGACGACGCGGGCGGCGATCACGACCCCCAGCGAGGTGGACGTCAGGAACATCACCGCCGCGAGCGCCTCCACGATCACGGCGGGCAGCAGGACGCGCCGCCGGCCGAGCCGGTCGGAGAGGTGCCCGGCGAGGAAGAGGCTCACGACGACGCCGACCGCGTAGGCGGCGAAGGCGACCGTGACCATGAAGGTGGAGAAGCCCTCGCGGGCCTGGTAGAGGGCCCAGAGCGGGGCAGGGACGGCGGTGAAGGCCATGGCCACCAGGAAGGCGAAGGCGATGACCCGGAAACCGGAGCCGTGCCCCAGCGGGAGCCTGCGGGTGGAACGGGGGTGAGGACGGGGGTGAGGACGGACGGGGGCGCCGATGGGGGAGGCCGGCCTGGCGGCGTGCCGTGGGGTGGCCGTCTGGGGGGACACATCTTCTCCTGAGCAACCGAAATGATTGAACCCTCAAAGACTGCGTCCGGGTGTACGATCTCGTCCAACGATGATTTGTGCTTACTTCCATCCGTCTGATAGATGGTCAGCTATGGAGTTGCGCCACCTCGAGTACTTCCTCGCCGTCGCCGAGGAGCTGAACTTCACGCGCGCCGCCCGCCGGCTGCATGTGGTGCAGTCCGGCGTGTCGGCCGCCGTCCGCGCGCTGGAACAGGAGCTGGGGGCGCCGCTGTTCGAGCGCACCTCCAAGCACGTCGCCCTCACCGTGGCGGGGGAGGCCCTGCTGCCCGAGGCCCGTGCGACCCTGACCGCCGCCCAGGCGGCCCGGGACGCCGTCGGTCAGGTCGCGGGCGGGCTCCGCGGCACCGTACGGGTCGGCACGATGCCCTCGGTCGCCATCCTGGACCTGCCCGGGCTCTTCGGCCGCTTCCACGCCGACCACCCCCAGGTCGGCATCCGCCTCATGGCGCCGCTCGGCGGCTCCGCGGGCCTGGCCCAGGCTCTGGTCGACGGGGAACTGGACGTCGCGTTCGTGTCGCTGCCGGGCAGGCCGCCGGCGGGACTGACCGTCCGGTCGCTGGCCACGGTGCCGCTGGTCGCGATCCTGCCCGCGGACCATCCACGCGGCGCCGCCTCCTCGGTGACCCTCGCGGACCTGGCGGGGGAGCCCTTCATCGACTCGCCCACGGGCTTCGGGAACCGCCTCGTGGTCGACCGGGGGTTCGCCGCGGCCGGGCTGGAGCGCTTCGTGGTCATCGAGGTCACCGACGTCACCACCACCGCCGACTACGTCCGGCACGGCCTGGGGGTGGCCCTCATGCCGTCCTTCGCGGTGCGCGCGGACGACCCCGGCGTGTGCGTGCGCCCCGTGGCGGGCGCGGTCCTGGAGTGGCCGCTGGGCGTCGCCTACTCCTCGGTGCGCCGGCCCGGAGCGGCGCTCACCGCGCTGCTGGCCCTCATCGGGCGATACGTACGCGTCCCGCCCGAAGGCCCGTGAGCACCGCCGTGGTGACCAGCGCGTAGGCCACGTGCGGGACGATGTCGGAGATCCAGTCCGACCGCGACCAGGTACGCGGATCGGTCACCCGGAGCACCGTCATCGGCCCGTTGGTGCCGATCAGCGCCCCCACGGTCGCCGTGGCCGTCAGCACGACGGTCTGCGGTCGCCAGCCGCAGCCGAGCGCCAGGCCCAGCGTCGCGCCCATGCCGGCGCCGGCGGCGATGCCCGTGAGGGGTCCCAGGGCCGCCACGCGATTGCGCCGGGTGTCCGCGTCGCCGGGGATCGGCACGTGCGTGGCATCGGAGAGCCGTTCGACCGTGGTCTCGGGGGCGGAGCTGGCGGAGCGGCCGCGCAGCAGCATGTCCAGGTACCCCACCGTGTTCAGGACCGTCGTACCCGCCGCCCCGGCGGCCGCCCCGCACAGCACTCCGTGCGCGGGCCCGAAGCCGCCCCGCGCCGTCACGGGACCACCGCGCACCGGCGGGTTCCGCCGGTGCGCCGGGTACGGTGAAGAGTGCCGCGGGTCGTCTCCTGCATACCTCCCAGTAAGGCGCCGGACCGCGGCCCGCGCCACCGGAACGCACCGCTCGCCCCCGGGGGCGGCCGTCATCGGGGGGTGGGGTCCAGCCCGGTGAGCAGACGGGCCACGTCCAGGCCGGCGACGAGGTACTCCACGAAGGCCCGTTGTTCAGTGCCCACGGCGAGCGCCGCTCCCGGACGAGCGCGACGGCAGCGGTCACCTCGTGCCCGCTCTCCGTGAGCGCCTGCGCCACGACCAGCCCGGAACGGTTGTAGCCGGAGTGACAGCGCACCAGGGTGCGGCGCCCGTCCCGCACGGCCCCGGCGACCGTGCGGGCGAGCCGCTGCACCACCTCGATCTGCCCCGGGGAGAGCGGCCCGTCCGGGATCTCGGCCACGATGTGCTCCACGCCGGGCCCGGGGCCGTGTCCGGAGCGCGTGAACAGACTGACGACGAGGTCGAACTCGCCCCCCGCCACCGCCGGTTGCAGTTCGCCCCGGGCGTCGGTCCGGTAGTGCCACGCCCATCCACAGCCCCGGGACGACCTGGTTCCACGCCGCGTCCGGCCCGGGAAGGTCCCGATCCTTCTGACGCGTCCTCATGTCCCACCCCTCAGGCTCTCCAACGGCTCTCGTGCGGGCAGCGGTTCCCTTTTTCGCGGAACGGCTGCATGAAGCGGGCCGGGCCGGGCACCCGAGCAGTACGGCCGCGCCGCGACTACCCACCCCCCCCTGGTCGCCGGCGCGGCCTTCACCCGTCGCCGGTCAGCCGGTCAGCCGGTCAGCCGGCCGCCCGGAAGGCGCGGCCCGCGGGAGTCGTGTGTGTGCCGTCCGTGAACAGGCCGCTGCCGGGCCGGGCCGGGTCGGCGCCGAGGCCGAACCAGGCGTAGCGCTGTACGTAGGGGAGGGCCTCCAGGGCCTTGGTGGAGGCCGTCACGAAGGCGGCCTGCTGATCCGGGGTGGGGAAGCGGGTGCCGTGGGAGAAGTCGATCAGGGCGTACTCGGTGAGCCAGATCGGCTTGTGGTAGCGCTGGTGGACGGCCTCCAGATAGGACGTCAGCTGGGAGACCGCCGCCGCGGTCCGGAAGTCGCCGCCGTACCAGTGCAGCGTGATGAAGTCGACCCGGTAGCCCTTGGCTTCGGCGCCGGACATGAAGCGGTCGAGCCAGCCCCCGGGGGTCGCGCCGTTCGTGGCGACCGCAGGGCTGCCCAGGATCCGTCCGGCGTCCATCAGCCGCGGCCACAGGGTCAGGGCCTGCTCCACCGACATGTTCGACTGCTGGGCCATGTCGGGCTCGTTGAAACCGAGCAGGTACGGGCCCTGCGCCTTGGCCTGGGCCAGGGCGTCCGGCGTGACGGAGGCCGGTCCCCAGATCATGGGGACGAAGCGCCCCGAGGGCGGGGAGGCGACGTCCTGGTGGCCCGCCGACCAGGTGTAGTACCAGCTCGCCCCGGAAGCGGCGAGCGCCTTGCCGACCCCGGGAAAGGTCCACACCCCGACGCCCTTCTTGGCCGACGACGCGACCCGTACCGGAGGGGCCTGACGTGTCGCCTTGGGTGAGGCGGTCTTCTTCGCCGCCTTCTTCGAGGGGCTGGGGGAGGGGGACGGACCGGGCGGGCGGACCGGGGCCGTGGCCGTCGCCGTGGCGGCAGGGGTGGAGGGCGCCGGGGGCGCGGCCGCCTCCGGGGCCGGTGAGGGTCCCGCGGTGAGCCGGGCGGCGACCAGCGCCACGGCCACCACCGCCGCGACGGCCGCCGCGCCGAGGACGGGGGCGCGCAGTCCGCGCGGGGCGGTACGGCCGGCGGCCCGGTGGGCACCGCGCGCACCCGGTCGGGGTGAGGGCGTCGGCGCGGGCGCGGGCGTCGGCGCGGGCGTCGGCGAGGAACCGGTGGCGGCCTGCCGCGTCACCGCCGGGACCACCCGCCCCGGGTCGAGCGCCGGGGGCACCGCGAGCAGCGGCATCCCGCTGAGCAGCCGGTCCATGGGGAGCAGCCCCTCCGCCGCCCCTCCGCACGCACCGCATCCGCGTATGTGCCGCGCGAGGCGCTTGCGCCACAGCGGACTCGGCACGCCGTCCCAGGTGGCGGTCGTCCCCCGCAGATCGGCGCAGCCGGGCGTCGCGCCCAGCGCCCGGACCACGATCCGCGCCGCCTCCGTCTGCTTCTTCATCCGCTGCACCCGCACCGCCGCGTGCCGTTCCGACAGCCCGAGCGCCGAGGCGAGTTCGGCCCGGTCCAGCTCCCCGGTCTCCTCCAGCCACCACAGCGAGAGCAGTTCGCGGTCGTCCTGGTCGAGCCACCGGGTGGCCTCGGCGACCTCCCGGCGCTGTTCCGTGAGGCCGAGGCGCAGGATCGTCAGCCCCGCGAAGTCCAGGGCGGGATCGGGTATCCGGTCGGCGGCCTCCAGCCCCGCGCTGCGGTGCCGCGCCGCGGCACGGTCCCGCTCACGGTCGCGGACCTGCCGGATCGTGATCGCCACCAGCCAGGACCGGAACGCCGCCGGGTCCCGCAGCTCCGACAGCCCCCGCACCATGCGCAACAGCGTCTCCTGTACGACGTCGTCCACGTCGGCGTGGCCGTTCAGCGCCCGCCCGACGATGTTGTAGACCAGCGGCAGGCACTCGCCCACCAGCCGGTCGAGGGCCCGCCGGTCGCCCGAACGCGCCGCCGCCACCACCCCGGCGCCGGGTCCGCTCCGGTGCGTCTCGCGCATGTGGCTCCACTCTTCCCCACTCGGTTTCGCCGTCCACGACCGCGCGGCCGTCCCGCGACCGCGATGCCTCCATGTACAGGAGACGGGCGGCCCGCCCCCGGACAACAGAAATCCGTGGGGTTCGTCGGCGGATTCGTGCGGTCCGCCCGCGGTCCGCGCGGTTCCCGCCGTGCGGGCACGCAGAGGGAGAAGGCGGGAAGGCACAAGGATGGCACGGCTCACCCGGCATGGGGGCGGGCCGGGCGCGGGAGGGGCGGGCGCCCGCGACGACGTCCGCATCGGCGTGATCGGCGGGTCCGAACCGCCCGCCGTCCCGGGCGAGTCCCCCCACGGCCGCCGCCGAGCCGCCGAGCCGCCGAGCCGCCGAGCCGCCGAGCCCGTACGCGTACGCCTTCGCCTTCGCCTTCGCGACCGCGCCGCGACCCGCGGCCGCTTACGCGGCGTCGAGGGCGCGCCGCAGCTCGGCGACGCCGGCCGGGCCGCCCGGGTCCTGCCAGAGCTCGGCGTGGGGGTCCTGGAGGTACGGAACGCCGTACGCGGGCGTGCCCGGCTGGAAGCGGCGGCCCTCGGTGAGCGGGCCGGCGTCCACGGTGTCGTAGCCGAGGGTGTCGAGCAGGGCCGTGACCGCGAGCTTCGCGGCCTCGTCGTCACCGGCGATCGGCAGGGCACTGCGGTCGGGCGCTCCGGTGGGCCGGGCGAGGGCCGCGAGGTGGCGGAAGAAGATGTTGTTGAAGGCCTTCACCACATGAGCGTCCGTCAGGTGCCGCTGCAGCAGTTCGCTCTCGGTCAGCTCCCCGGCGTCGAGCTGCGGGATCCGCCCGTCGCGCTCCGGGTAGTAGTTGCCGGTGTCGATGACGGTCCTGCCGACGAGCGGGGTGTGCGGGACCTGGGGAACGGCCTTGAGCGGAACGGTGACCACGACCCAGTCGCCCGCGCCCGCCGCCTCGGCCGGGGTGGCGGCGCGGGCGCGCGGGCCGAGTTCCGCGACCAGGGCGGAGAGCGTCTTTGGGGCCCTGGAGTTGCTGAGCACGACGTCGAGACCGGCGTCGACCGCCAGCCGGGCGAGGGTGCCGCCGATCTTGCCGCTGCCGATCAGTCCGAGAGTCGCCATGGGGTAACCGTGCCCTCCGGCCGCCGCCCTCGACGATCGCGCCGCGGCGATTCAGCCGTACGGCCGTACGAGCCCCGAAGTGACGGCACCCGGGCGCCGTGGCTGCCGGCGCTCGGAGTGGGTGCTAAAGTCGAAGTCATAACTTCTGTTCTAGCAGTAACTACGGAGTGCAGTGTGAGCGTCGCCCCCAACGAATCCCTCGCCGGTCGCCGTGCCCTGGTCACCGGCGGTACCAAAGGCGTCGGTGCGGCCATCGCCCGCCGGTTGGCCGAGGCCGGTGCCACCGTCCTGGTGACGGCGCGCAGCGCGCCCGAGGACGTCGATCCGAAGACCTTCGTCGCCGCCGATCTCGCCACCCCGGAGGGGGCCGCCGCGGTCGTCGGCGAAGTGATCGACCGGGTGGGCGGGGTGGACGTCCTGGTGAACAACCTCGGCCACTCCGACGCGCCCGCCGGGGGGTTCGCGGTGCTGGGCGAGGACGAGTGGGCGAGGGAGCTGAACACCAACCTCCTCGCCGCCGTCCGCCTGGACCGCGGGCTCCTCCCCGGCATGATCGAGTCCGGCAAGGGTGCGATCGTGCACGTCACCTCCATCCAGCGGCGGATGCCCCTGTGGAACGGCACCCTCGCCTACGCCGCCGCCAAGGCCGCCCTGACGACCTACAGCAAGGGCCTGGCCAACGAGGTCGCCCCGCACGGGGTCCGCGTCAACACCGTCTCGCCCGGCTTCGTCCGGACCACGGCCGCCGACGCGCTCGTCGACCGCATCGCCCGCGAGGCGGGCATCACGGCCGACGCCGCCCTCGGCCGCCTGATGGACTCCCTCGGCGGCATCCCCCTGGGCCGCCCCAACGAACCCGAGGAGGTCGCCGAACTGGTCGCCTTCCTCGTATCCGACCGGGCCTCGGCCATCGTCGGCGCCGAGCACGTCATCGACGGCGGCACCCTTCCCACCGTCTGACCCCGTCCCCACCCCAAGGAGCAGTGATGAGCGCCACCGGCCTTCGCCCCATCCCCACCGCCGACCTTCCCGAGGTCGTCACCCGCTACCTCGCCGCGCACCGGGTCCGCGACACCGCCACGGCGATCACGGCCTTCACCGGCGACGCCGTCGTGACCGACGAGGGCGCGACGCGCCGCGGCACCGCGGCGATCGAGGAGTGGCTCGCCACCGCGGCGAGCGAGTACACCTATACGACGGAACTGACCGGCGCCGAGCGCGCGGACGCGCGCCACTACGTCGCCGTCCAGCACCTCGAAGGCGACTTCCCCGGCGGAACCGTCGACCTGCGCTACCGGTTCACCCTCCGTGACGGCCTGATCGAGCGCCTGGAGATCGGGGTCTGACCGGCGGCTCGCGGGGCCGTGCCGGGCCCGACAGGCGGTGCCGGGGTTGCTGCTAAAATGAAAGCGACAGAGTTCATCGACCCTGGCACCGACTGCGCGGAGGTGGTCGACATGGTGAGCCGCATTCGGCTGGAGGATCGCGAGTGCCCGCTGTCGACGACGGTCGGGCACGTCGGTGAGTGGTGGACGCTGCTCATCCTCCACGACGCCTTCGACGGCTACACCCGCTTCGACCAGTTCCAGGAGAACCTCGGCATCTCGTCGAGCATGCTCACCACCCGCCTGAAGACCCTCGTCGAGGACGGGCTGCTGGAGCGGCGGCCGTACCAGACCCATCCGACCCGCTACGAGTACCTGCTCACCGACCTCGGCCGGTCACTGCGCCCCGTCGTCGTGGCCCTCGCCGCCTGGGGCAACTCCCGCCTCGCGCCCGAGGAGCGGAGCATGATCCTGGTCGACGCGGAGACGGGCCGGGAGGTCGAGCCGGTCGTGGTCGACGCCGTCACGGGCCGGCGGCTCGACGACAGCGAGGCCTTCGTCTACGCCGCGGGGCCCGCCGCGAGCGAGATCATGCGCGCCCGCTACGAGGGCCGCGCCCGTACCTGACCCACCGGAGGAAGAGGTTCCGTGCCCACCGCGGACGAACTGCTCGGCGCTGCCGCAGTGACCGGACTGGCCGACTGCCTCGCGGCGGCCGGCTCGGCGCCGATGGCCGCCGCGGTGCGCGACACCGTGCCGCAGCTGGACGCCCTGGCGCTGCGCGAGCGCAGCGACCTGGTGCGCGACGCCATGCTCGCCGCCGGCCCGCAGGACCCCGCGGCCCTGGAGGCCGTCGTACGGGCCGCCCTTCCCGACCCGCGCTTCACCGGCTGGATGATCTGGCCGGTCACCGAGGCCGTGGCCGCCCTGGCCTCCGGCACGGCCGAGGGCACGGTCTTCGAGGACGGCCTGCACCTGCTGGCGGACCTCACCCCGCGCCTGACGGCGGAGTTCGCCATCCGCCGGATGCTCAACGCCGACCTCGACCGGGCGCTCGCCGTCGTCACGCGGTGGACCGCGCATCCGGACGCGCACGTACGCCGCCTGGCCAGCGAGGGGACACGGCCGCGGCTCCCGTGGGCGGTGCGCGTACCGGAGATCCTCGCCCGGCCCGAGGCGACCCTCCCGATCCTGGGCGCCCTCTACAAGGACCCCTCGGAGTACGTGCGCAGGTCGGTCGCGAACCACGTCAACGACATCAGCCACGCCCGGGTGGACCTGGCCGTCGAGGCGGCCGGGCGGTGGTCGGCGGCCCCCGACGCGCACACGTCCCGGCTCGTCCGCCACGCGCTGCGCACCGCCGTCAAGCGCGGCGACCGAGGAGCCCTCGCCCTGCTGGGGTTCGAGCCCGCGACCGGCCTGGCCGTCGACGGTCCCGCCGTGGCCGAGCCCACCGTCGCGGTGGGCGGGGAACTGCGCTTCGCCTTCACCCTGGAGAACCGCGGCGACAAGCCGCTCCGCCTCGTCGTCGACTACGTCGTCCACTACCGCAAGGCCAACGGCACCACGGCGCCCAAGGTCTACAAGCTGACGACCAGGACCCTCCAGCCGGGTGAGCGGAGCGAGCACACCGGCGCGCGGTCCTTCAAGCCGATCAGCACCCGGGTCTTCCACCCCGGAGCCCACGCCCTCGAGTTGCAGGTCAACGGCGAGCCGCACGGCAAGGTCGGCTTCGAGGTCGTCACCGGGTGAGACGGCCCTCGATACGCTGTACCGCGTGAAGAGGAAGCCGGCGGCCGCCGATCAGCCGACCCTGGACGCCGTCGCGGAGGCGGCGCTCGCCGTCATCGACGAGGACGGGCCCGCGGGGCTCAGTTTCCGCGCGGTCGCCCAGCGGCTCGGCGTCTCGCACGCCACGGTCTTCCGGCGCTGCGGGGACTTCGACGGGCTCCTGAGCGCCTGCGCCGACCACGTCGCCGCGTCGCTCCCCCTGGTCCCGCCGGACGGTGACTGGGCCGCCGCGACGGAGGCCCGCTTCACCGGCCTGTACCGTCTGCTCATCCGGCACCCGGGACTGGTGGCGCTGCGCGCCGGCCGTTCCTGGCTGGGCCCGCAGCTGCTGGGCCGGCTCGTCGAACCGCAGATGGCGCACAGCATCGCCGCCGGCATGGACGCCGACACGGCCATCCGCGTCTACCGCCGGCTCTACCTGCTCACCCTCGGCGCCGTCGCGTTCGGCGACCACCGCGACGAGAAGAAGGCCGTCGCCGCCGCCCGAACGGCCCTGGCCGCGCTCGACCCCGAGGACTTCCCGGCGCTGACCGGCGCGATGAACGCGGTCCTGCCCGTGCTGGTCGACCACGGGGTCTATTACGAGGCGCTGCGCGGTCTCATCCACGCCGCCCGGGCCGAGCACCTTCCCGCCGGTCACCGCTGACGGCGCGCGGCCGCGGCGCGAGATGCCGTTCCACGATCGCGCGCAACCCTTCCATGTCCGGTCCGCCTCCCGCGCCCCGCTTCGGCAGCATGCTCATCGTGTTCATGCCGGTGTCGTGGACCAGCAGGAAGAGCCGCGGCGTTTCGGCGTAGTGGCTGAAGGACGTCCAGGGCATCTTGTGGTCGCTGAAGGCCGAGGCGAAATGGACGCCCTCGTCGGCCACGCGAACGGTGTACTCGCCCTGGGAGCGGGCGTGCGCGGTCACCTTCCGCAGTCCGCGCCACCGGTCGATGGCTCCGCCCGCGAGCCCGGTCACCACCGTCACACCGCCGCTCAACGCGATGACGAACTCGTCGCCCGTCTCCGTGAAGCCGGGCATGAGCACCCGCAATGCGGCGATCAGCGCCACCGTGCCCACGGCGAAGACCAGTGGGAGCCTCCAGAACTCGAGGCGGCGCCGCTGCGCACGCAATACCTCGGCTACGTCGTCCCTGCTCGGCGTCCAGGTGAATTCCACGGCCGGGACGTCGTCGGAGGCCGCCCCCGCGGGGGACCGCGCCGGCTGCTCCACCGCGCCGGGGTCCGGCGCGCGCATGTCGTTCGTCACCGCGGCATTCAACCGCCCGGAAGGCCGTTCCGGCCAGGGGCTCCGGCGCGCGGAGGTCAGGAGGAACCCGTCAGGTCGGACGGATCGGTGTTGGCACCGCAGACGACGACCGCGACGCGTTCGCCGGGGGCGGGCCGGTGGGCGCCGGAGGTGAGCGCGGCCAGGGCGGTGGCGGCGCCGTGCTCGACGGCGAGGCGGCGGTGGTCCCACAGCGTGCGGCGGGCCGCGACGATCGCCTCGTCGGGGACGAGGACCGAGCGCACGCCGTCCTTGAGCGCCCACTCCAGAGCCGTACGGGAGGCCCGGCGCGCGCCCAGGGAGTCCGCCGCGACCGACCGGACGGGCACGTCCACCACCTCGCCGGCCGCGACGGCGGCGTGCAGCGCGCACGAGCCCTCGGGCTCGACCGCCACCACGCGCACCCCGTGCTCCAGCGCGGACGCGGCGACGCCCGCGAAGAGCCCGCCCCCGCCGACCGCCACGACCACGGTGTCCAGCCCGGGCAGCGCCGTCGCGATCTCCTCCATCAGCGTCCCGGCCCCGGCCGCGATCAGCGGATGGTCGTAGGCGTGCGACTCGAGGGCGCCGCTGTCGGCGGCGTACTTCTGCGAGGCCTCCAGGGCCTCGGCGTACTCGCTGCCGACCTGGCGCACGTCCGCGCCGAGTCCGCGCAGCTTCCGCACCTTGACCGCGGGTGCCGTCCGGGGGACGTACACCGTGGCGGGCACGCCGTGCCGGGCCGCGGCCCAGGCGCAGGCCAGGCCCGCGTTGCCGCCGGAGGCGATGACCACACCCGCCTCGGGCATGGCGTCCCGCTCGACGTGGCTCCGGACGAAGTTGAACGCGCCGCGCGCCTTGAACGACCCCGTGTGCTGCATGAACTCCAGCGCCAGCCAGCCCCGGACGGCGGCGCCGAAGGCGCCCTCGTCCACCGCGGAGAGCGTGACGGGGCGGGTGTGCCCGGCGATGCGGGCGGCCGCGGCCCGTACGTCGGCATGGGTGATGGTCACGGTGCGCTCCGGGCTGGTGGGGGAGTCCGGAGAAACAGTGTAACAACCACTGTTCCGGCGAGTCGGGCCGTGCGCGCGACGGTCAGCGGACGACCAGCCGGTGCTCACCGGCCGGCACCAGTTCCCCGATGACGGGAGCGCCGGGCACCTCCCCGGCCACCAGCAGGCCGCCCGAGGTCTGGGCGTCGGCCAGCAGCAGCCGGGTGAGTTCGCCGGTGCCGCCGAAGTCGGTGTACGGGGCGACCCATGCCAGGTTGCGGCGGGTGCCCCCGCTGACGAAGCCCTCCGCCGCGGCCTCCCGGGCCCCGTCGAGGTACGGGACCGCGGACGCGTCGACGACGGCGCTCACGCCGGAGGCCCGGGCGAGCTTGTACAGGTGGCCGAGCAGTCCGAAACCGGTCACGTCGGTCGCGCACACCGCCCCCGCGGCCAGCGCCCGCTCGGACGCGGTGCGGTTGAGGGCGACCATCGCCTCCACGGCCTGCGGGAAGACCTCCCCGGTCGTCTTGTGGCGGTTGTTGAGCACGCCCAGTCCCAGGGGCTTCGTCAACGACAGCGGCACACCGGGCCGGCCAGCGTCGTTGCGCAGCAGCCGGTCGGGGTCGGCGGTGCCGGTGACGGCCATGCCGTACTTGGGCTCCGGGTCGTCCACGCTGTGGCCGCCCCCCACCACGCAGCCCGCCAGGGCCGCGACGTCCAGCCCGCCGCGCAGCACCTCCCGGGCCAGCTCCAGCGGCAGGACGTCCCGCGGCCAGCTCAGCAGGTTGACCGCGACGAGCGGGGTCCCTCCCATGGCGTAGACGTCCGACAGCGCGTTGGCGGCGGCGATCCGGCCCCAGTCGTAGGGGTCGTCGACCACGGGGGTGAAGAAGTCCGCGGTGGTGACCACCGCCCGGGCGCCGGGCCCGCCGGGCAACCGGACGACGGCGGCGTCGTCCCCGGTGTCCAGACCGACGAGGACCTCCGCCCCGGGGACGCCCGCCGCCCCCCGGGGCGTCAACCCGGCCACGATCTCCTCCAGTTCCCCCGGGGGGATCTTGCAGGCGCAGCCGCCGCCGTGGGCGTACCGCGTCAGCCGCACGCCGTCCTGCCGGGTCTCGGTTCCGGTCATGAGGGCTGTGGTCCTTTCGGAGCGGGCCCCGGCACCGCTGTCGCCCGAGGCCGGGTGACGCGGCCGTGTGGCGCGTTGACTCGGGCGGAGGCCGGGGGTTCGATGGGCGTCCGGCGTGGCAGGGAGACGTCAGGGTGCCTGGTGGCCCTCCCGGTCTTCAAAACCGAGGTGTCCGAGCAACTCGGGCAGGCGGGTTCGATTCCCGTCCGTCTCCGCCGCCCGGGCCGCGCGGGTGCCTCACCGCGCATGGGGCGGGTCCTGGGCCTCCGGGGGGTCCGCGGCGCGGCAGCGGCGGAGCGCGTCGGCCACGCGGACGGTGCGGCCCTGCCGGTCGAGGAGCTCCAGCAGGGGGATGACGACGCGGCGGGTGGTGTCCAGCGCCCGGCGCGCCTGGCTCGCGGTGAACGGCTGCTCCAGCCGCGCCAGGACGGCCGCCGCCCGCTGGTCGGCGCCCGGCAGGAGCACGATGCCCTCGCCGATCCTCAGCAGGGCGCCCGCCGATTCGGCGGCCGCGAGCAGCTTCGGGCTCAGGCCGAGCTGCTCCAGCCGTTCGGCCTCGGGCGCCCGGAAGGGGCTGCGCGCCAGTTCGGCCCGGACCGCCTCGACGGCCGCCTGGGCCCCGGTCGGGAGCGTCGGCCGCGCTCGGCCGCCGTGGAGACGTCCGCCCGCCTGCCGCAGGCCCGGTTCGGCCGCCGCGAGCGCCTCGACCAGGGCGCGGTCCGGCAGGCCGAGCGCGTGGCGGGCCGCCTCCAGGGGCATCCCCGGTTCCAGGGGGTGGCGTACGGCGTGGTCCTCCACGGCCTCGCGCAGCCGGCGGCGCAGACCGGACCAGTGCGCGGGGTCCGCCAGCCACTCGCCGGCCACCGGGGGCCCGGGCGGGCGGACGCCCATGGCGAGGAGTTCCGGGCGCCGGACCAGCCCCCGGCGGCGCAGCTCCGCGGCTCCGTCCCCGGCGTCGGGGACCGACTCGAGCTCCTTCGCCCGCGCCGCCGCGGCTCCGCGGCGGGTCAGCCGCGGCGGGCGGACGTCGAGGACGGTGAGGCCCGCCGGGATGCGGTGCCGCCCGGGGTCGCGCAGCAGGGCGGCGTCGGCGACCCGCAGCGGCAGCGGGGTGGCCAGCCGCAGCCGTGCGCTGTCCTCGCCGAGCGGGCGGACCGTGACCGGGACCGCCGCGGATCCGGCGTGCAGCATGAGGGTGCGGGGCAGGTCGCCGGCGTGGTCGCCGCGCAACCGGACGTCGACGACGTCCGTCGTCAGCCAGCGGTCCGGGGTGAGGAGCGCGTCCCCGCGACGCAGGTCCCCGGCCCCCGGTCCGGTCAGATTGACCGCCACCCGGGCGACCGCGCCCACCTCCTGCCGCGGCTCCTTCAGGGACTCCAGGCCCCGCACGCGCAACGGCCGTCCGCCGCGCGCGAGGTGGAGATGGTCGCCGACCCGGACGGTGCCAGCCGCGAGCGTGCCCGTGACGACCGTCCCGCGGCCCCGCACCGTGAAGGCTCGGTCGACCCACAGTCGCACGTCGGCCGCCGGATCGGGGGCGGGCAGTTCACCCGCCAGCCGGACCAGGGCCGTACGCAGCCCGTCGAGCCCGGCGCCGGTCACCGGACTGACGGCGACGCAGTCCACGTCGCCGAGGGAGGACTCCGCGATGCGGGCGCGTGCCTCCTCCCGCGCCGCGTCCGGGTCGGCGAGGTCGCACCGGGAGACGGCGAGGACCGCGTGCCGTACCCCGAGGGCGTCCAGCACGGCGAGGTGCTCCTCGGACTGGGGCTGCCAGCCCTGGTCGGCGGCGACCACGAAGAGCACCGCGGGCACCGGACCGACACCGGCCAGCATGTTGCCCACCAGGCGTTCGTGTCCCGGCACGTCCACGAAGGCGACGTCCCCGGCGCCGGGCAGCCGCGTCCACACGAACCCGAGGTCCAGGGTCATGCCCCGCCGCCGCTCCTCCGCCCAGCGGTCGGGCTCCATTCCGGTCAGCGCCCGCAGCAGCGCGGACTTCCCGTGGTCCACATGGCCCGCGGTGGCGATGACGTGCACGCTCAGCTCTCCGTGCCCGGCTGTGCCGTCTCCGGCGGGGCGCCCGCCCGGCGCACCGCCATCACCAGAACCGCGTCCGCCTCCTCCGGCAGGGCCCGGAGGTCGAGCAGGCACCGGTCGCCCTCGACGCGGCCCACGACCGCGGGATCGGCCCGGCGCAGCAGATCGGCGTAGGCGGTGGGCAGGGACACGGCGGCGCTGGGGAGCGTCACGCCGGGCGCGCCGCCACCGCCGACCACCGCCTCCGTGCGGGCCGCGCGGCTGTCGAAGCCGTGGGCGCGCAGCTCCGCCGCCAGGCGTTCCGCGCGGTCGCGCAGCCGTTCGGGGTCGGCGTGCAGCGCCGTCCGCGTCGGGGTCGCGGGGCCACGCACCGTCGCCTCGAGCGCCGCGAGGGTCAGCTTGTCCACGCGCACCGCGCGGGCCAGCGGGTGGCGGGCCAGCCGGCGCACCACATCGGCGCGGCCGAGCACGAGACCGCACTGCGGGCCGCCGAGCAGCTTGTCGCCGCTGGCGGTGACCAGGGACGCGCCCGCGCGCAACCAGCCGGTGGCGTCGGGCTCGTCCGGCAGCACCGGATCCGGGACGAGCAGCCCGGAGCCGATGTCGGCCACCACGGGCACGCCGAGCCGGGCCAGTTCCGCGACCGGCACGTCCCGGGTGAAGCCGGTGATACGGAAGTTGGAGGGGTGCACCTTGAGGACGAACCCGGTCTCCGGTCCCACGGCGGCCGCGTAGTCCTCAGGCGTGGTCCGGTTGGTCGTACCCACCTCGCGCAACCGGGCGCCGGTGGAGACCAGCAGGTCGGGCAGCCGGAAGCCGTCCCCGATCTCCACCAGTTCCCCTCGGCTGACGACGATCTCCCGGCCTCGCGCCAGCGCCGTGGCGGCCAGCACCAGCGCCGCGGCCCCGTTGTTGACGACATGGGCCGCCTCGGCGGTGGGCACCCGCCGCAGCAGCGCCTCCAGCGCGGACCGCCCCCGGCGCGAGCGCGCGCCGGTGGCGAGGTCGAGTTCCACGTCCGTGGTCCCGGCGGCGGCCAGTACGGCGTCACGGGCCGCCCTCGACAGCGGGGCACGGCCGAGGTTGGTGTGCAGCAGCACCCCGGTGGCGTTGAGCACCGGGCGCAGACCGGCGGCGGTGGCGGGGAGGGCGGCGAGGGCGTGGTCGGTGAGTTCGCCGATCGGTACCTCGCCGGCACGGGCCCGTTCCTGGACTCCGGCCAGCACCTCCTTGACCAGCCCCCGCCCGAGCCGCTCCGCGGCCTCGGCCAGCCGGGGGTCGGCCAGCAGGGCGTCGGTGCGGGGGACCTGGCGGCGGGCGTCGGTGGGTGGGGGTGGGGCGGAGGGTGGGGGTGGGGGTGGGGCCGAGGGTGGGGGTGGGGGTGGGGGCGGAGCGGTGGAGGTCCGGTCGCGGTCCATCAGCAGCACCTTCGCTCATGCGTGCCGGGCTGTCGCCCAGGGTACGGCGCCGCGGCCGCGGGGGGCTTCCGCCACACCGGGGTGCGTTCTGTGAGGCGCGGTTGTCGTGTGCGGCGCCGTTTGTGGTTGCTGTTGGGGTTTCCCCGCCCGCCCGCCCGATTGCCCGGCGCGGTCAGGTACCGCGCCGCTGTGTGTGGGGGTGGGCCGGGGTCGGGGCCTCCGGGGCTGGGCATTCTGGACGCATATTTACGTGCGTGGCGGGCACTTTGCCTGGTCGTCCCGGGTGCCGCACACAAATACGCCCAGTGTCCAGAACGCCCACCCCTACGACCCCGCCCCCTCCGTTTCGCTGCGCGCCTGATCGCCGGAGGGGGTAGGGGGGCGGTTCGGGGTTGCCGCGCATGCTTCCTGAACCCCACCGGGTCCGGGCGCCCCATGGGCACCCCCAGTGGTAGCTCGGGGGAGAGGGGGTAGGGGGGCGGTTCGGGGTTGCCGCGCATGCTTCCTGAACCCCACCGGGTCCGGGCGCCCCCAGCGGTAGCTCGGGGGAGAGGGGTGAGGAGGCGGTTCGGGGTTGCCACGAGTGCCCAACCGAACCCACCGGTCGTCAGACGCCCCATGGGCACCCCCAGCGGTAGCTCGGGGGAGAGGGGTGAGGAGGCGGTTCGGGGTTGCCGCAGGTGCCTTGCTGAACCCTCCTCCGGCCGTCGTGCGCCGACACGACCGGAGGGGGTGTGGCGGGGTGCTCCCCCTGGCCGAAGGCTGGGGGAGATGAGCGGCGGACCCGGTGCCGAATGATGTGGGGGTAAACCGCGAGCGTTGGTGGGGGCACCCCCGGCCGGAGGCTGGGGGAGGGCGGGCGGGGAAACCCCCGCGCTCGCACGCGACGGACAGGCCGCACCATGTCCCGGCAGGGAGCGTCACGCTCCGCGTTCGCGCTGGGGCTTCACCACGTACGCCGGGTCCTTTGTGGAGGCGACGCCCGCCTCGAAGGTGCCGAAGCGCTGCAGGGCGCTCCCCGCCAGCAGGGCGAGCCCGCCGACGGCCGCGGCGGCGCGGCTGCGCCGGGCGAGGGTCAGCGCGGTGAGCGCGCCGCCCAGCGTGAGGTACTCGGAGGCCTGGCGCAGCCGGTGTGGGCGGCCGGTGGTGTAGGCCTCCGTCACGAACCCCGGGCGGCGGTCGATCAGCCGGGAGGCGACGAGTTCGGCCGCCGCGCCGACCACGCCGAGCCGCCGGGCGGGGCCCGCCTCGGCCACGGGGGCCAGGAGCATACCCAGGCCCGCGCCGCTGGCCGCCGCCGAGCCGGTGAAGACGAAGGGCAGTTCGCTGCGGGCGTCGTGCCAGGCCGGCACGGCCGTCTGGGAGAGCAGCACCGCCGTGTACGAGGCGACCCCCGGGGCGAAGAGGGCCGCGGACAGCCCGGCGGGGCGGGCGGCGGCCCGCAGCAGCCGCCCGGGCGGCGTGCCGCGCACCGCGGCGGGCAGCACTTCGGCCGCGGCCGCCAGGGCGCTGCCCGGCCCGTACGCGACGAGGATCCACGTGCCCACCGACATGGGCGAACTCGGCTTGGCCACCCGCAGCATGTGGTGGAAGCGCTCCGGCCGCCCGAGGTCCGCCACCAGCAGGTACATGCTGGCGAGCAGCGCCCCGAAGCCGCCGACCCGGCCCGCCCGGGCCAGTCCGGGACGCCGCGTCAGGTCCGCGCCCGCCGCGAGCAGGGCGGCGCCGGCCGACAGCCCGCCGGTGAACAGGTATGCGGGGATCTTCCACTCCCACACCGGCGGTTTGAGCACCGGACGCCCGTAGTAGGAGCGGAACGTCGCGCGCGGCACCATGCAGCGCTCGCGGCTCCCGTCGTCGTCGCGCCCGTGCCGCACGGACCGGTCGCCGCTCACCGCCGCCGCCCGCCGAGGAACACCGCGGCCGAGGCCGCGAGCAGTGCCGACGCCGCCGCGCCGGCGTGCTTCCACATCGACATCAGGTCCCGGGTCGGCACGACCGGGTCCGGCGGCAGCCCGTACACCTCAGGGTCGTCCAGCAGCAGGAAGAACGCGCCGTCCCCGCCGACCCCGTCGTCGGGGTCGCGGCCGTAGAGCTGCGCATCGGTGACCCCGGCCTCGTGCAGCGTCTCCAGGCGCCGGTCGGCCCGCTCGCGCAGCTCGTCCAGCGGGCCGAACTGGATGGAGTCCGTGGGGCACGCCTTGGCGCACGCGGGTTCCAGGCCGTCGCGCAGCCGGTCGTAGCACATGGTGCACTTCCAGGCCCGGCCGTCGTCGGGCCGCCGGTCGATGACGCCGTACGGGCACCCGGAGACGCAGTAGCCGCAGCCGTTGCAGATGTCGGGCTGTACGACCACCGTGCCGAACTCGGTGCGGAACAGCGCCCCCGTGGGGCACACGTCCAGGCAGCCGGCGTGCGTGCAGTGCTTGCACACGTCGGAGGACATCAGCCAGCGGAACTCGGTGCGGGCCTCCGCGCCCGTCCCCGCGCCGGGCAGGTCGAAGGAGGGGAAGCCCAGGTCCACGGGGGCCGTGCCGAGGTCGCCGCCGCCCCGTCTGGCGACCTCCAGAGCGTCGGCCACCACCTCGGCCGTTCCCTCCGTGCCGGAGGGGCCGACGGGCAGGTCGGCCAGGCCCGCGTCCTGGCGGCCCAGCGGGCGCTCCTGCTCGATGAAGGCGACGTGTCGCCAGGAACTCGCGCCCAGCATCCCGGTGTTGTCGAACGACATGCCCAGCAGGTCGATCCCGTCCTCGGGGATGGCGTTCCACTCCTTGCAGGCGACCTCGCACGCCTTGCAGCCGATGCACACGGAGGTGTCGGTGAAGAAGCCCACCCGGGGCGGGTGGTCGCGGTGGCCGGCGTCCTGCGCGGGGTCCGCGAGGGGTCCGTGGAAGCTGTTGTCGCGTGTCATGACGGCTCCTCCGGCGGGTCCGGTTCGAGGTGTGCCCGCTCGGCGCGGCCGCCGGCCGTCGCTATGCGGGTGCCGGTCTCCGGCGTGATCCCGGCGCGGCGGCGGTAGTCCTCGACGTACGCGAGCAGTTCGGGCCCCCGCGGGCGCCGCCCGGGCCGGACGTCGCAGGTCAGCACCTTGCTCTCCTGGATGAACACGTTCGGGTCGGCGACCACGCCGATGAGGTCGTTGACCACGTCGCCCTTGGTGAGCCCGGTCTGCCCCCAGTGGTAGGGCATCCAGACCTGGTGGACGACCCGTCCGTCGACGCGCAGCGGCGCCATCCGGTCGGTCACCATCACGCGCGCGTCGACCGCGGTCCTGCTGGTGACCACATGGGCCCAGTCCAGGTGGTGCAGCCCGCGCTCGGCCGCCAGCTCCGGCGAGACCTCCACGAACAACTCCGGCTGGAGCTCCGCCAGGTAGGGCAGTTGGCGGCTCATCGCGCCCGCCGTGTGGTGCTCGGTCAGCCGCGCCGCGGTGAACACATACGGGAACACCTCGGCGTGCGCCTCGGGCGGGGCCGGGTTGGACGGGTTGTCGGGCCGCCCGTAGACCTTGCGCACCGGGTTGCCCTGCTGGCCGTAGAGCAGATTGCGCATCGGCGACTCGTGCGGCTCGTAGTGGGTGGGCAGCGGGCCGTCGGCGAGTCCGGCCGGGGCGAAGAGCCAGCCCTTGCCGTCGCGCATCATGATGAACGCGTCGTCGCCGTCCAGCGCCTCCGGGCCCGACGCCCCCGGCGGCGCCTTGTAGCCGGGTGGCTTCTTCCTCTCGAAGTCCGGGGTGTCCCGGCCGGTCCACTCGCCCGCCTCCTCGTCCCACCAGACCAGCTTCTTCCGCTCGCTCCAGGGCCGCCCCCGCGGGTCGGCGGAGGCGCGGTTGTAGAGCACACGGCGGTTGAGGGGCCAGGTCCAGCCCCACTCGGCGTCGTACGGGCCCGACTCGAAGCGGGAGGTGCGGCGCCGGGACTGGTTGGTCTCGTTCGCGTAGACACCGCTGTAGATCCAGCAGCCGCAGGCCGTGCTGCCGTCCGCCTGCAGGTCGAGGTAGCCGTCCACGGTGCGGCCGGTGCGCAGGTCGATGCCGTTGATGTGGCGCAGCACGTCCGACGGGGAGGGCTCGTCGCCCTCCGTCGCGTAGTCCCACGCCAGGTCGAGGAGGGGGCGGTCGCGTTCGTCGGTGGAACCCGCGAGCCGCTCCTTGAGCCGCAGGGCGAGCTGGTGGAAGAACCACAGTTCGGAGCGCTGGTCCCCGGACGGCTCGACGGCCTGGTCGCGCCACTGGAGCATGCGCTGCGTCTGGGTGAAGGTGCCGGCCTTCTCGACGTGCGAGGCGGCGGGGAAGAAGAACACCTCGGTTCGGCAGCGCTCGGCGGCGATCTCCCCGGTCTCGATCTCGGGCGCGTCCTTCCAGAACGTCGCGCTCTCGATCATGGTGAGGTCGCGGACGACCAGCCAGTCGAGGTTCGCCATGCCCAGGCGCTGCAGCCGTCCGTGGGCGGAGCCCACCGCCGGGTTCTGCCCGAGCAGGAAGTAGCCGAAGACCTTCCCGTCGACCATGTCCATCACGGTGCGGTAGGTGCCGTGGTCGCCGTTGATCCGGGGCAGGTAGTCGTAGCAGTAGTCGTTCTCCGCGGTCGCGGCGTCGCCCCAGTACTCCTTGAGCAGCGAGACCGTGTAGGCGTCGGCGTTGCCCCAGAACCCCTTCTGGCCCCGGCCGCGGATCGCGTCCAGGTACGTGGCCAGGTCCCCGTGGGCCGTGGTCGGCATCGGCAGGTAGCCGGGCAGCAGGTTGAACAGGGTGGGCACGTCGGTGGAGCCCTGGATGCTGGCGTGGCCGCGGAGCGCGAAGATGCCGCCGCCGGGGCGGCCGATGTTGCCCATCAGCAGCTGGACGATCGACCCGGCCCGGATGTACTGGGCGCCGACGGAGTGCTGGGTCCATCCCACGCTGTACACCAGTGCGGTGGTGCGCTCCCGGCCGGAGTTCTCCGTCCACGCCCGGCACACCTCCAGGAAGAGCTCCCGCGGCACACCGCAGATGCGCTCCACCATCTCCGGGGTGTAGCGGGCGAAGTGCCGCTTGAGGACCTGGAACACGCAGCGAGGGTGCGCCAGCGTCGGGTCGGCCTCGATTTCCCCCGCGGCGTCCTCGACGAACGGGCCCTTCGCGCCGTGCTGGTACGGCTCGCAGGTCTCCTTGGCGCGGTCGCCGGGCCGTTCCTCGGCCGGGACGCTCGCGTACGACCAGCTCGACGCGTCGTAGGCGGCGGTGTGCGGGTCGTAGCCGCTGAACAGCCCGTCCAGGTCCTCGGTGTCCTGGAAGCCCTCGCCCAGCAGGAACGACGCGTTGGTGTAGGCCCGCACGTACTCCCTGAAGTCGAGGTCGTTGCCGAGGATGTGGTTGATCACGCCGCCGAGGAACGCGATGTCCGTGCCCGCCCGGATGGTGACGTGCTGGTCGGCGTGCGCGCTGGTGCGCGTGAAGCGCGGGTCGATGTGGAAGACCTTGGCGCCGCGTGCCTTGGCCTCGATGACCCACTGGAAACCGACGGGATGGGCCTCGGCCATGTTGGAGCCCATGATGATGATGCAGTCGGAGTTGACCAGGTCCTGCTGGTAGTCGGTGGCTCCACCGCGTCCGAACGAGGCTCCCAGACCGGGAACCGTGGCGGAGTGTCAAATACGGGCCTGGTTCTCGATCTGCAGCGCGCCGAGCGCGGTGAACAACTTCTTGATGAGGTGGTTCTCCTCGTTGTCCAGCGTCGCGCCGCCGAGACTGGCCAGGCCCATGGTGCGGCGCAGGGTCCGCCCGTCGGCGTCGGTGTCCTGCCACCCCTTGCGCCGCGCGTCGAGCACCCGGTCGGCCACCATGTCCATGGCCGTGTCGAGGTCGAGCTCCTGCCAGTCGGCGCCGAAGGGCGGGCGGTAGAGCACCCGCTGCTCCCGCTGCGGCCCGGTGACCAGCTGCTTGCTGGCCGAGCCCTTCGGGCACAGCCGGCCGCGCGAGATCGGGCTGTCCGGGTTGCCCTCGATCTGGACGACCTGCTCGTCCTTGACGTAGACGCGCTGGGCGCAGCCCACCGCGCAGTACGGGCACACCGAGTCCGCCACCCGGTCCGCGCTCTCCGTGCGCGATCCGAGTCCGGCCGACCGTGCCGACTGCGCCGCCTTGCCCCGGCCCAGCGGGTCCGTGCCGGTGAGCTGGCGGTACACGGGCCAGGAACCCAGCCAACGCCTCACGCCCATCCGCGTGCTCCTTCGTGCGGGGGCTCCACCTGCTCCCGACGCTACCGCTCGGGGAGCCTCCCGCAAGTTCGCGGCGGCTCCCGCCCCGGCGGCGCCCCCGACTCAGGTGAGGGCCCCGACGGCCGCGGCGAGCAGCCCGGCAGCCCGGTCGACGTCGGCCGCGGTGGTCCAGCGGCCCACCGACATCCGCACGGCCGCCAGCGTGCGGGTCTCGTCCAGGCCCATCGCCCGCAGTACGGGGGAGCCCGAGCGGCTGCCGCTGTGGCAGGCCGAACCGGTGGAGGCCGCCAGCCGCGGTACGGCGGCGAGCAGCTCGTGGGCGGGGACGCCGGTGATGCTGACGTTCAGCGTGGTGGGCAGGCGGTGGCGGGCCGACCCGTTGAGGTGGACGCGGCCGGGCAGGGCGTTCTCCAGGCCCCGGTGCAGGCGGTCGCGGAGCGCCGCGGCACGCTGTCCGGCGCCGTCGGCGAGTTCCGCGGCGGCCAGCTCGGCGGCGGCCCCCAGGGCCACGGCGAAGGCGGTGTTCTCGGTGCCGGCGCGGAGCCCGCCCTCCTGCCCGCCGCCGTACACCAGGGGCTCCAGCCGGACGCCCCGGCGCACGTACAGGGCGGCGACCCCTTTCGGCGCGTACATCTTGTGGCCCACCACCGTCAGCAGATCCACCCCGAGCCCGGACACGTCCAGCGGGATCTTGCCGGCCGCCTGAGCGGCGTCGCAGTGGAAGAGCGCGCCACGGGCCCTGGCGAGCCGGGCCAGTGCGGCGACGGGCTGCAGTGTGCCGGTCTCGTTGTTGGCGGCCATGACGGAGACCAGGACGGTGCGATCGGTGAGCGCGGCGGCCAGTGCCGCCGGATCGACCAGGCCCGCGCGGTCCACCGGCAGGCACGTCACCCGCACCTGGTGCAGCCGTTCCAGTGCCCGGCACGTCTCGAGCACCGCCGGGTGCTCGGTGACCTGGGTGATCACATGCGGACGGGGGACACCGGCGGCCAGTACCGCCCCGCGCAGCGCGAGGTTGTTCGCCTCGGACCCGGACCCGGTGAACACGATCTCCCCGGCGTCCGCCCCGATGAGGGCCGAGACCCGGCGGCGGGCCCGCGCCAGCGCGGCCTCCGGTTCCGCCGCCCATGCGTGACCGCTGGACGGGTTGCCGAACCCGGTGGTGAGGCAGGGTTTCATCGCCTCCACCACCCTCGGGTCGACGGGTGTGGTGGCGTTGTGGTCCAGGTACACCGCGGTGCTGTCGAGGCCCGGGTGCGGCGGCGGTTCGGTGGTGGTGTCCATGCCGGATCCTCGTCTGCCGCCGCCGCTCGGCTGCCCTGGGCGGCGACCCATCGATGTCACGAGCGTGTGCGCAGGTCGGTGCGTGTGCACGGGGTACGTGCCGACGCCGTCGGGCCGTCGCCTGGGATGAGGCGGGCGGTCAGCCGATCGCCGGCCGCCCGCCGAAGACGTCCAGCACCGCGCCGGTGATGTAGCCGGCGCGGTCCGAGGCCAGGAAGACGATCGCCTCGACGACCTCGTCGACCTCGGCCACCCGGCCCAGGACGGTGTTCCGTGCCACGGTCGCGAGGACGTCCCCTCCGATCTCCGCCGTCCCCGGGGTGTGGACCGGGCCGGCGGCCACGGCGTTCACGCGCACGCCGCGGGCCCCGAACTCGTCGGCCCACACGCGGGTCATGAGCTCCAGCGCGGCCTTGGAGGCCCCGTAGGCGGCGGCGCCCCGCGTCGGGCTGCTCGCCGCCAGGGTGCTCACACCGACGACGGCCCCGCGGCCGCGCGCCGCCATCCCCGGGACGAGGGCGCCGACCAGGAGCAGCGGGGCACGGGCGTTGACGGCCATGTGGACGTCGAACATCTCGGCCGTGGTGTCGGGGGTGCCCGCGAAGCGGTAGATGCCCGCGTTGTTGACGAGTACGTCCACCGCCCCCGCCGCCTCGGCGAGCCGCAGCACGTCGCCCGGATCGGACAGGTCGGCGGAGACGAACCGGGCACGTCCGCCGGCCGCGCCCGCCTCCGCGACGACCCGCGCGCCGCGTTCCGGGTCGCGCCCGTGGACGACGACCTCGGCGCCCAGCGCGGCCAGCCGCAGTGCGACGCCCCGGCCGATGCCGGCGGTGGCACCGGTGACGAGGGCGGTGGATCCGGAGAATTCCAGGGTCACGGGGGCTCCTCGGGGGCGGGGACGCGATCCGCGGACGCACGCCGGCCGGGTCCGCGGTGGTTGTCTATCTCACGCACCGTCAGGTCGGTGGTCGGCTCGCCGTCATGGGGGCCGTCCGGGGGCCCCGCCCCCGGCGTGCGCCGCGGGCGGCTCATGCCCCGGGGCCGTCGGCGAAGTGCCGGAACCCCGTGCGGTCCCGGTGGATCGCCCACAGGGCGCCGGCCAGCGCCGCGGGATCGTGCCCGGGACGGCCCGGGGTGGTGGTCCCGGGGACGATCAGCTGCGCCACGTGGATGTCCTCGCCGGCCAGGGTGTCGTGCAGCATGCGGGCGTAGGCGCTCTGGGCGGCGTAGGCCACGGAGGTGCCCGCGCGTGCGGGCCGGGGCCGCGCCGCACCGCCGCCGCTGACGAAGAGGATGGTCCCGCGACCGAGGAACCGCATGTCGGGCAGCGCGGTGTGGACGGCGGTGACGGCGCCGTGGAGGAGGAGTTCCAAAGGCCCCGCGAAACCGGCCGGCGTGGTCTCCAGCAGGGGCTCCGTGAAGTCCCCCTGCGGTGCCGGGCTGTACTGGAGCACCTCGATCGGTCCGAGGGCGGCCGCGGCGGCGTCGAGCGCGGCGCCGAGGGCGAGCGGGTCGCGGGCGTCGGCCGCGAAACCCCGCGCGGTCACGCCGTCCTTGTCCAGGGCGGCGGCGAGGGTGTCGAGGCGGTCCTGGTCACGGGAGACGAGTGCGACGTCGAAGCCGTCGCAGCCGAACTGGCGTGCCGCGGCGGCCCCCAGGCGCTGCCCGGCTCCGACGATGGCCATGGTCGTCATGTCTGTCCTCGGGCTCTCCTGCGCGGTGTGTTCAGCGTGGTACGAGCTTGAGGGTCGCGGCGCGCGCGGCCCCGGCCACCATGGGGTCGACGTATTCCGGGCTGTAGCGGCTGTACTTGCCGCGGTAGGCGGCGTCGAGACGTTCGTTGACGGCGGGGTCGTCCACCTCGACGAAGGTGACGCCCCGCTCGACCCCGGCGGCGCTGATCCGGCCCTCGTGCCGTGCCGGCGCCGCGCGGAACCACGCCCCGCCGCGCCCGCGGAAGGCGCGTACGAACAGCTCCGCGCCGTCGCGGACCACCCAGATGGTCGTCGGAGGGGCCAGGGTGCCGTCGTCGCGCAGCGGTGCGATGGAGAGCTCGTCGGCGTGCTCGATGCGGTCCAGTTCGTCGTTCGTCCACGGGGTCATCGGCGCGACTCCTCGGCGGTGTCGGGGACCAGGTCCGTACGTACTGCCGCAATGATCGACATTTCCGGCCCCGGCCTGTAGCGACATGCGGCCGGACGGGTCGCGGGGCGGGTGCGCGCGCGCCCTCGCGCATCGACCGGGCGGGCGCGGGGAACCGACGCGGCGCGGTTCACTCCCCGGGAGGGCCTGCGATGGCGGCGGGGCGCACCGCCGGGGAACCTGAAGGGATCGCCGGAGAGATACGGGAGGGTGCGTGGGGAGGGTCGACGACGGGCGTTCCGGCGCCCCGGCCGAGGTGGCCTGGTATGTGCGGCTGCTGCCCTTCGTCGTGCTCGTCGGCGGCCTCGTCGTGGACTTCCTCACCCCGACGCAGTACACCAGCGCTTCCTTCTACTCCGTCGCCCCGGTGCTCGCGGCGCCGTTGCTCTCGCTCAACGGGACCATGCTGGTCGGTCTGGCGGCGATCGCCGCGGACACGGCGGTCCTGTATCACTTCGACCGGCTGCGCGGGCTGAGCGGCATGAGCGAACTGCTGACCATCTCGCTGGTGGCGGTGGTCGCCGTCTTCATCAACCGGGTGCTGGAGGCGCGCAACGCCCGGCTGAGATCCGCCCGCTCGGTCACCGCGGCCGTTCAGCGGGCGGTGCTTCCCGAGCCGCCCGCCCGCGTCGCCGACCTGCGCATCGCCGCCCGCTATGAGGCGGCGGAGGCCGAAGCCGAGATCGGAGGGGATCTGTACGCCGTCCAGGAGACCCCGTACGGGCTGCGCTGCATCGTCGGCGACGTGCGCGGAAAGGGCCTGGACGCCGTCGAGGCGGCGACGCTGGTCCTGGGCAGCTTCCGGATGGCGGCGGACGAGCAGGCGGCGCTGTCGGACGTGGCGGGGCACATGCTGCGGGCCCTGCGGCGGGAGGTGGCCAGACGCGAGGAGGGCGAGCGGCTGGAGTGGTTCGCCACCGCCGTGCTGGCCGAGTTCCCGTACGGCGGGGACGAGGTGCGGTTGGTGAACCTCGGTCACCCGCCGCCGCTGCTCCTGCGGCGGGGCGCGGTGAACGCCGCCGAACCCTCGGAGTACGGGCTGCTCGTGGTGGAGGGCCTGGGCGGCGGAGACACCGTGGTGGACACGTTCCCGTTCCCGGCGGGCTCGACTCTGCTGATGTGCACGGACGGGGTCACCGAGGCCCGCGACGCCAGGGGCCGCTTCTACGATCCGGTGGCCCGTCTCGCAGGGGCCGGGTGCGGCAGGCCGGCCGAACTGCTGGGAGTGCTGCTGGACGACGTGCACCGGCACACGGGCGGGCCGACGGAGGACGACATGGCGCTGCTCGCCGTCATGCGCGAAGGGTGAGGCGGAGGCCGTCCCCCTCCTGACCGGGAGCCCCCGTGGAGGGGCCCGGAAATGCGGTGGAGCGGAACGGAGGGCGCTGCTTAAGGTCGGCGGATGAGCACCCGTACCTTTCGCGTCACCGTCCGCGGCGTCTTCGACGCACTCACCGCCGAGCAGCGTGCCGGGCTTCTCGCCCGCGCGGCGGAACACGACGTCCTGCGCGCCGCCTTCACCCCCGGGGGCCACCTCACCTACGACATCGCGGCACGCCCCGCCTTCACCTTCCGCTTCCTGGACTCCGGCGAGGCGGAGGAGGACATCCTGGACGCGACCGAACGCGCCGAGGAGGCGGCCAGGGCGTGGCTGGGCGAGCGCGGCTACGGCTACAAGAACCTCAGGTCCCAGGCCGAGGACCTCTCCCAGGCGCCGCTGGGCAAGCGGCAGCGCCGCGCCGCGGCGCAGGGGAACGGCTGACGCCCCGGCCTGCGCTCCCGGACATGTGTCAACGTGGGTTGACGCGGTCGCGTCTGTCAACGTAGATTGACAGGCATGACCGAGGCAACCGATCTCGCCGAGCGGGCGGGTGACCGCGACCCGAGGGTCGGGCTGCGGGCCGTCGCCGCGCTGCGGCGGCTGCTGGAGCAGCTGGAGACCGTACAAGTCAGGAGCGCGCGGGCGCAGGGGTGGTCGTGGCAGGAGATCGCCCACGAACTCGGCGTCAGCAGGCAGGCCGTGCACAAGAAGTACGGGAGGCATTGAGGATGTTCGAGAAGTTCACCAAGAGCGCGCGGGGGGTCGTCGAGGGCGCGGTCGGGTACGCCGAACGTGCGGACGACCCGACGGTCACCGAGGACCACCTGCTGCTGTCCCTGCTCGACCGGGAGGGCACCAGGGCCTCCGCGGCCCTGACCGCGCTGGGTGTCGACCGGCGCCGAGCGGCCCTGGAGGAGGCACTGGGGGAGACCCGCCGGCGCGGCGGGGTCTCGCGGGCCGACGCCGAGGCGCTCGCCGGTCTCGGCATCGACGTCGCCGCGATCGTCGCCCGCGTGGAGGACGCCCACGGCACCGGCGCGCTCGCCGCCCGCCGCGGGCCCCGGCGGTGGCGGCCCGCGGGACGGCGGCCGTTCACCCGCGGGGCCAAGGGCGTCCTGGAGCGCTCCCTGCGCTCCGCCGTGGCCCGGGGCGACCGCCACATCGGCGACGAGCACATCCTGCTCGCCCTCACCATCGGCCCCGGCGTGGTCGCCGACGTCCTCGCCGAGCACGGGGCGTCGTGGGCCGACGTCGAGCGTGTGCTCGCGGCGGACGGCGAGGGCCGGGCGCGGGCGAGCTGAAAGCCCCGCCCGCGGCGGGCAATCCGGTTGAGCGGCCGACGGCGGCCGTGCTAACCCTTTCGGGTTCCACGACGACGATCATGACGACCCGAAGGAGGCCGCCGCATGGTGTCCGGACGACTGGTGAAGCTCCGCCCGATGGAGCCCGCGGACGCCGATGCGCTGTGGCGCTGGAACCACGACCCCGAGGTCATGCGCTGGATGGACGACGGCTACGCCCAGCCCCTCGCGCAGGTCAGGAAGCGCATGGAGGAGCGGCCCCGCAACGCCTACGGCGACGTGCTCCACGGGATCGAGGTGCAGGAGGACGGCCGGCTGATCGGCCTGGTGCGGCTGCGCGACGCCGAACCCGAGACCGGCTGCGCCGAACTCGACATCTACCTCGGCGAGAAGGAGTACTGGGGCCGCGGCTACGCCACCGACGCCATGCGCACGATGTGCCGCTACGGCTTCGAGAAGATGCGCCTGCACAAGATCTCGCTCACCGTCGTGACCGAGAACGAGGCGGCGCACCACGTCTACCGGAAGGTCGGCTTCGTCGAGGAGGGCCGGCTGCGGCAGGTCTTCCGGCGCGACGGCCGGTGGTACGACATGTTCACGATGGGCCTCCTGGAGGGCGAACTCCGCGACTGAGGGCCGGCCCCACGGTGGGACGCCCCGGGACGCTGATCGCGCGCGGCGTACGGTTGACGTAGCCTGGGCCGTCCCACCGCAGTGATCCGCAGACGGCACAGGGGGCCCGCGTGGCAACAGCAGCATGTCCCGATCTCGAGCAGGCCCCGGCCGACGTCACGGCCGCGCCCCCGGTCGACGGCTGCGCGGACTGCCTGGCCGCCGGGCACCACGACTGGGTCCATCTGCGCCTGTGCCTCACCTGCGGGCACATCGGATGCTGCGACAGCTCTCCGGGCCGGCACGCCACCGCGCACCACGAGGCCACCGGCCACCCCGTGATCCGCTCGTACCAGCCGGGCGAGAACTGGCGCTGGTGCTTCGTCCACGAGTCCATGGGCTGAGCGGACCGGGTGGGCCACGGCCCACGGCTACTCGCGCTGCAGCGCCGCCTCCTCCAGGTCCAGTTCCCGCATGACGTGGCGCAGCACCTCGTCGTCGATGAGCCGTTCGTCGCGGAAGCGCACGAACTCCTGCCGTTCGGCGTCCAGCATCGCGCGGCGCAGCCGCCGGTAGGCCACGCTCGGCGGCTCGGCGCCCCCGCCGGTCGGGCCGCCCAGTCGTTCCCAGGCGGCGTTGCGGCGGGCCTCCGCGGTCTGCCGCAGGGTCTCGAGCACGGCCTGGTGGGAGCCGGTGTCCCCGGCCAGTTCCTCCAGGCGGGCCAGTGCCGCCCGGGCGGCACTGTGCTGGGCGTTCGCCTCGGCCAGGGCGTCCTCGTACGCCTCCTTGTTGCAGATGCCGAGCCGCCGGATGAGCGGGGGCAGCGTCATCCCGTGCAGCAGCAGCGTGCCGACCGTGACGAAGAAGGTCAGGAACAGGATCTCGTCGCGCCCGGGGAACGGCGCGCCGCTGTCGGTGGTCTCCGGCAGCGCGAAGGCCGCGGCCAGCGAGACCACGCCGCGCATGCCCGCCCACGAGAGCACCACCGGGTACTGCCAGGGGGGATACGGGTCGCGTGCCCGGATCCGCGGGAACATCAGCCGTGGCAGGTAGGTCGCGGGGTAGACCCACACGACGCGTGCCAGGACGGTCACCGCCGTCAGCGCGGCACCGGCCGCCACCAGCCGCCCCACGCCCGTGCCCACCGTGTCGACGATGCCCCGCACCTGCAGGCCGATCAGGGCGAAGACGAGGGCTTCCAGCACCGTGTCGAGGGCGCTCCACACCGCGTACACCTGCAGCCGGGAGGTCGCCTCCGTGTCGGGGGACCGGTGTCCCAGGTACAGGCCGGCCACGACCACGGCCAGCACTCCGGAGGTGTGCGCCTCCTCGCCGACGAGGTAGGCGAGGAACGGTACGAGCAGACCGAGCGCGCTGGCCAGGTCCCCGGGCAGGTACCGGTGCCCGATGCGGGCCAGCCAGCCGATCGCCAGACCGATCAGCGAGCCCCCGACGGCCGCCATCAGGAACACCCCGACGCCTTGCAGCAGGGTGTAGCCGGCGCCGGCCACGGACGCGACGGCCACGCGGTAGGCCGTCAGCGCGGTGGCGTCGTTCACCAGGCTCTCGCCGCCGAGCACGGTCAGCAGCCGGCGCGGCAGCCCCAGCCGGCGTCCGATGGAGGTCGCCGCGACCGCGTCGGGCGGCGACACGATCGCGCCGAGCACCAGCGCCGGGCCCAGCGACAGCCCTGGCACCAGCCAGGACGCGGCGTAGCCGATCACGACGGTGGTGAACAGCACCAGCCCCACGGCCAGCAGCCCGATGGGGCGCAGGTTCTCCCGGAAGCGCAGATAGGAACTCTCCCGCGCCGAGGAGTACAGCAGCGGGGGCAGGACCAGCACCATCACCAGCTCGGGCTCGATGGCGTAGGCGGGGATCCCCGGCACGAAGGACGCGCACAGCCCGACGGCGACCAGCAGCAGCGGGGGAGACACCCCCAGACGTCGGGCGACGGCGGTGACCAGCACCGCACCGACCATGAGCGCGACGAGCGCCAGCCCCTCCACGGACGTCTCCTCCACCCCTGTGGCGGCATGCGCCGCACCTGTGGCTCGACTGTACTGGTGACGCGGCCGGGTCTCGGTCCTCGACGGTGGCGGCGGGTCCCGGCACGGCGTCCTCCGGGAGGGCGTCCGGGCGGCCGATCGACATCGTCCGGCGCGGCGCCTCGACGTGGTGCCGGGCGACCTCGGCCGCGGTCGCGCGGTCACCGTTGCGCAGGGCCCGGACCAGGGCCGGGTGCTCCGCATATGGCTGCCGCGCGGCAGTGTCTGCGAACGGGGGCCGGGAAGCGAGCTGTTCGACACCGTCAGTCGGCGATGTCGACACCGTAACCGCGGGCCAGCGTGGCGAGGCCGTGGTCGTAACCCTGTCCCACGGCGCGCAGACGCCAGAGCGGACCGCGGCGGTAGAGCTCCGCGAGCAGGAGGGTGCGCTCGGTGGTCGCCGCGTCGAGCGTCGCCTGGGCGAGGGGTGCCGCGCTGGTGCCGGGGCCGGAGGTGATCTGGATGGCCCCGACGTCGCCGAAAGTGGGTGTGCCGTCGACGGCGGCCACGACGACGACCTTGCGGGCGCCCGGCGGGAGGGCGGACAGCTCGACGCTGACGGTCTGCTCCGTGGGGCCGTCACCGAGGAGCCGTACCGTGCCCCCGGGGTTCTCCGGGGCGCCGTAGAAGACGAAGTCCGCGTCGGAGGAGACCTGTTCGTCCTCGTCGACCACGAAGGCGACGACGTCGATCTCGCACGCGGTCTGCTGGGCCCAGGACGCGGTGACGGTCCAGCTGTCCGTGAGGGGCCGCTCCGGGGATGCGGGCAGGTCGACGACGCCGCCCCGCGGGAGAAGGTGGGTGGTGCCCGGCAGGCGGCCGGGACGGGACAGCGGAGGCACGACGGGCGCCTCAAGCCAGGTGGCGGCGTGGACCGGGACCGCCAGCGACGTGATCCGAGGCATGCGGCGGTCGCGGTCACCGCCGTCGAGGAGGACGACATCGGTGACGCTCGCCGAGAGGTTGATGGCGGCCGCGGCGCCGAGTTCGACGATGCGGGTGCGCGCGGCCACCGCTTCCGGATGCGTGCCGCCCAGCGCGAGTACGCGCCGCCCGGACAGGGGGCCCTCCGGTCGGGCACCGCGAGGTGCGGGCCGCGCGTCCTGGGCCGGTACCGGGGCCGTGGGTGCGGGTTCGCGCGGGGCCGGAACGGGGGTGGCCGCGGGCGCCGGTCCCTCGTGCGGGACTCCCGGGCGCACGTCCGTCAGCAGCCGCAGGAAGGCGCCTTCCGCGACGACGGGCACACCCTCGGCGAGCGCGCGGCGGGCCTTGGCCGAGCCGGAGGAGGAGTCGTTGGTGACCATGAGGCTCGTGTGCCGGCTCACCGAGCCCATCACGTTCAGCCCGGCTGCGACGGACCGCACCACGAGTTCGGCACGCGAGGTACGGGTCTCACCGGTGAACGCGACCTTCATGCCCTGCACGAGCGGACCGCCGGCGGTGAACCGCCCCGGGTTCCGGAAGGCACAAGAGGTCTTCGGCGGCTGCGGGGTGAACCGCGGATCCTGCCGGGGCGGGCAGGGCACCAGCGGCAGCGGCAGGTCGAGCCTGGCTGCCTCACGCAGTGACGCGCGCAGTACACCGGCGAGGACCCGGGCGTCGTCGAGCGCGTCGTGCGCCCGCACCTGGGGGACGCCGTAGTGCCCGGCGAGCGTCCCGAGCCTGAGGTCGTCGGTGGGCGGATCCACGCGTCGGTTCAGCGCCAGCGTGCACATGCGCCTGGCCACCGGCAGGAGCAGCCCCGCGCGGGCGAACTCGTGCGCGAGGAAGTCGTAGTCGAACTGGGCGTTGTGCGCGACGAACACCCTGTCCCGCAGCATCGCGGCGATGCGCCCGGCCACCTGCTCGAAGGTGGGCGCCCCGCGCAGCCGTTCGGCCGTCAGGCCGTGGACGTGCACGGGTCCCGGGTCGCAGCCGGGGTTCAGCAGCGTCGAGAACTCGTCGGTCTGCTCGCCGTCCGGGCCCAGCGTCACCACGGCCACGGACAGCACCCGGTCGCGGCGGGGCACCAGCCCGGAGGTCTCCACGTCCACCAGTGCCCAGTCGAAGGCGTGGTCCCGCAGGCCGGGCAGGTCGGGCAGGTCGGGGACACCGGTCGCGAAAGGCATGACGGCAAGGATGAGGTGACATTGACCGATGCCGCAACGCAGATACCCATTCATCCTCATTCCTCCCGCAGGTCGCGTGTGTCGCGGGGGCGGGCCCATCGTCGGCCGGCATCCGTGAGGCCCCGGAATGGTGGCGCCAACTCGC
This sequence comes from Streptomyces sp. NPDC026673, assembly GCF_040638135.1. Lineage (NCBI taxonomy): Bacteria > Bacillati > Actinomycetota > Actinomycetes > Kitasatosporales > Streptomycetaceae > Streptomyces > Streptomyces sp. NPDC026673. Next base: position 51,019 of record NZ_JBEZXR010000023.1, read on the forward strand.
GCTTTCACCAGCTAAGTTGTGTGCTGATCGGATCGCGTTTTCGAGCCTCCAGGGGATGGCCATGACCAGCGGCAGCGACGCTCCCAACGACTACGACTCCGCGGAGCAGCTCCGCAAGCGGATCGACACCACCAAGGCCCATCCGGCCCGCGTCTACGACGTCTTCCTCGGCGGCAAGGACAACTACCCCGTCGACCGCGAGGCCGCCGCGGCGGCGCTGGCCGCCAATCCGCGGGGCTACCTCGACGTGCGGCACAACCGGGACTTCCTGCGCCGCGCGGTGAACCACATCGCCGGGGAGACCGGCATCCACCAGTTCCTCGACATCGGCACCGGGCTGCCCACCCAGGAGAACGTGCACCAGATCGCGCAGCGGATCATCCCCGAAGCGCGGGTCGTCTACGTCGACAACGACCCCGTCGTCCTGGCCCACGCGCGCGCCCTCCTGACCAGCGGCCCCGAGGGCCGGACCGACTACATCGACGCGGACCTGCGCGACCCCGCCGCGATCCTGCGCGAGGCGGCCAAGACGCTGGACCTCGACCGGCCCGTGGCACTCGTCCTCGTCGCCGTCCTGCACTTCGTCGAGGACGACGAGGCCTACGGCATCGTCAAGCACCTCGTCGACGCCCTGCCGTCCGGCAGCCACGTGGTGCTCAGCCACCTCACCTCCGACCTCAACGCCGAGCAGATCGCCAAGGTGGCCAAGACCTACCAGGACCGGGGCTTCTCCTTCGTGCTGCGCGAGCACGCCGAGGTGCTCCGCTTCGTCACGGACAACGGCCTCGAGATCGTCGAGCCCGGGCTGGTCCCCGTCCACCACTGGCGCCCGGACCACGTGGACGACGCCCTCGCGTCGAGCGCGGACGCCGCGCCGGAGTTCATCGAGGGCCTCGAGGACATCGACAAGATCCGCTACAACAGCATCACCGACGTCACCGACGCGGACATCAACGTCTACGCCGTGGTGGCGCGCAAGCCCTGATCCGCCCGCACGCGGCCGTCCGCCGTCCGACGCCACGCCCCCGCGCCGCCCCCGAACGGGGGCGGCGCGCCCGTCTCCGCCCCGGGCCGGTGACGCGGTCTCAGTCCCGGCGGAAGATGGTGATCGAGTGCCCCACCTGATCGATCGGCTCACTGCCGGCGATCAGCTCCGCCAGCCGCCCCTCCGCCTTGGCGATCGACGAGTCGGACACCACGAGCAGGCCGTGCACCTCGTCGGCCGGGACCTTGCGGGGATCGGAGGCGTGGATGCCGTAGTGCTCGGGCTTGCCGCTCCCCTTGTAGACGAGCCAGACGTGCTCGCCCGGGTGGCGTTCGCGGAGGCGGTCCGCGAGCCGGCCCAGGTCCTGGCCCCAGTCGACGTTGGAGTCGTGCAGCCGCAGATGGGTGCTGGACGTGCCGCCGAAGGCCTCGTTGGAATACTGCAGGTAGTACGGGAACGTCCGCAGGGAGCTGACGGCGACGAAGACGGCGAGCGCCGCCGCCGCGACGTCCGCCCACCGCCGCCGCAGCGCGGTGACACAGGCCGCGGCGACGGCCCCGAACATCGGCAGGAAGATCACGTAACGGACCCCGAAGTCGCGGGAGCCGGTCATGGCCGCGCCGAACAGGACGGCCGGCGGAACGAGGAGATACGGCGCCACGGGCCGCAGCCGGGGCAGCGCCAGGAGTGCGGCGGCGCCCGCGAGCCACAGGACCAGCATGCCGATCGGGGTCTTCACCAGCACGGCGGCGGGCAGGTAGTACCAGAGTGAGCCGTGGTAGTGGCGGCCGAAGAGGAAGCCCTCGAACGACGCGTCCTCGAAGCCGAACTGAACGGCCATCCCGTCGCGGTACGCCCGGGGGAGCGGGAGCGCGTCGACGACGAGACCGCGCAGGCCGTGCAGGGCCGGCAGCGTGTCGGGCGCCGTCCAGCGCAGGCGCGGGTCGACGGCGAGATAGGCGGCCCACACCACCGCGACCGCGACGAGCCCGACGCCGCCCGCGGCGATCACGCCGCGACGCAGCAGCCGGGCGGTAGGGGGCCGAGGGGTGTCCCGCCCGCGGCCGTGCCACACCGACAGCACGGCGAGGAGCAGCAGCACCGGTACCGCCGGCAGCGCGCTCATCCGCGTGGCGAGGGCCGCGCCCAGTGCCGCACCGGCGAGCGGGAGGTACAGCCGCGGCCGCTCCCGGGCCCGCCACAGCGCCCATGCGGACGTCAGCAGGAAGCCCGCCGCCGGGACGTCGAGCGTCGCGAGCGAGCCGTGCGCGATGAGGTCCGGCGAGAAGGCGTACAGACAGAGCGCGAGCAGGCCCCCGGTGGGCCCGGTGAGATCGCGCGCGAAGGCGAGGACCACCAGACCGAACAGCAGGGTCAGCGCGATCACGGGCAGCCGTGCCGCGAGCATCAGACGCCCGGGATCGTTGCCCGACTCGTAGAGCACGCTCCGGCCGAGCTCCGTCTGGTCCCCCGTGAACGCCGGGTCGAGGCGGGGATGGGTGAACGCCAGCCCACCGGCGATGAGCAGCTTTCCGAGCGGCGGATGCTCGGGGTTGTAGCGCACCTCGTGCTCGCGCAGATACACCGTCGCCGTGCCCACGTAGACCGGCTCGTCGATCGTCGGCGTCTGCTGCACGGCGGTGGTGACCATCGCGAACGCCATCTGCGCGAGCAGCGCCAGTACGGCCAGGGCGTACGGCAGCCGCCGGTGGCGTCCGGGAACCGGGAAGCGGCGCGCCGGCTCCGAAGCGGGCGTGGCCGTCGCCGGTTCGGGGGACACCGTGGGCGCCGACCGCCGTTGCTGCGTCATTCGTGCGTGTACCCCGCTGCGTGTCCGTACGGCGCCGCCTGCCGCGCCGGCCCCGCCTCGCCGGGAGCCGCGGGACACAGTAGCCCGCGGGGTCGCCGCCGCGCGCGGGCTTCGGGCTGTTGCCCGGTGCGTGTGCCGGACGCCGTACCGTGGGCGCATGGCAGTCCCCGAGCTGATCCGCATCGTCTCCCGTTCCTCCCCGATGGCGCTGGCCCAGGTCGAGCGCGTGCGCGCCGAGCTGGCCGCGCTCCACCCCGGCATCCGCACGGAGGTCGTGCCCGTCACCACGTCCGGCGACCGATGGATGGGCGACCTGGCCGCGCTCGGCGGCAAGGGCGCCTTCACCAAGGAAGTCGACGCGGCGCTCCTCGAGGGCCGGGCGGACCTCGCCGTCCACTGTGTGAAGGACGTCCCCGCCGACCGGCCGCTGCCCGCCGGGACGGTCTTCGCCGCCTTCCTGAAGCGTGACGACATCCGTGACGCGCTGGTGCATCCCGGCGGACTCACCCTCGACGAACTTCCGCCGGGCACGCGCCTCGGCACCTCCTCGGTGCGCCGCATCGCCCAGATCACGGCCTCGCACCCGCACCTCGTCTGCGTCCCGCTGCGCGGCAACGCCAACCGGCGTCTGGAGAAGCTCGCGGCCGGCGATGCGGACGCGCTGCTCCTCGCCGTGTCCGGTCTCCACCGCATCGGCAGGAGCGACGTCATCAGCGAGGTGCTGTCCGTCGAGACGATGATCCCGCCCATCGGCGCGGGGGTGCTCGCCCTGCAGTGCCGCGAGGGCGACACCGAGACGATCGACGTGGTGAGCGACCTCGGAGACCCCGCCGCCCACCGGGAGACCATGGCCGAGCGGATGTTCCTCCATGTGCTGCAGGGCCACTGCAACAGCCCGATCGCCGGTTACGCCCACTCCGAGCGCGACGGCCGCCTCTCGCTGCGCGCCCGGGTCTTCTCCCCGGACGGCAAGACCGTCCTGGACGCGCACGAGTGGGCCGGGCCGCTGGACCCCGCCACGCTCGGCACGTCGGTCGCCGTGGCGCTGCTGCGGCAGGGCGCCCGCGAGCTGATCGACGGCATCGGCCACTGAGGCACGGCCTTCCGGCCGATGCCCTACGCTTCCCCGCGGCGGGGGCCGACGGGAGGGCGGGGCGGATGACGCAGGCAGGGGCGGTGACGCGCCGCGTTCTGGTCGTCGGCATCAGCGGTGCCGGGAAGTCCACGTTGGCACGCGAGTTGGGCAGCCGCCTCCGGGTGCCGTACCACGAGATGGACGCGCTGTACTTCGACGGGCCCGGCTGGGCCGTGAGCGGGACCTTCGTGCGGGACGTGGAGGGGATCGCGGCCTCGACGGGATGGGTGATCGACTCGTTCGGGTACCCCGAGGTCCGGGACCTGCTGTGGACGCGGGCGGACACCATCGTCTGGCTGGACTATCCGCGGCGCGTCGTCATGCCCCGCGTCCTGCGCCGCTCACTGCGCCGGACGGTGCGGCGCGAGCGCCTCTTCGGCGGCAACCGGGAGACCTGGGCGGGCTGGCTCCGCCGGGACCATCCGGCCTGGTGGGCCTGGTCCCAGCACGGCGCCCGCCGAGCCGACATCGCACGGCGCACACACAGCGCGGAGTTCGCGCCCCTGCGGGTGCTGCGCTTCACGGCCCCCCGTGATGCCACGGCCTGGCTCCGCCGGGTCCGCGACGGGGACACCGGCGACGTGGCCGGGGCCGCCGGTTGACGTCGGCGCCGTGCCGGGGAGACTGGTGGGCGGTCAGCCGTCCGTCACCGTCGCTCGCCGCCGCCGTCCGTCATCGACAGGGAGAGCCGATTGCCTCGCCGCGCCCCCCGCGTGCTCGTCTACACCCGCACCACCGACTACCGGCACGACTCCATCCCCGACGGCGTCAGGGCCCTCACCGAACTGGGGGCCGGGCACGGCTTCCGGGTGGACGCCACCGAAAACCCCGAGGATTTCGAGGGGGTCCGCCTGCGCCCGTACGACGCCGTGGTCTTCCTCTCCACGAGCGGAGAGGTGCTCAGCGACGCCGGCCGGGCCGCCCTCGCAGCGCACCACGCGGACGGAGCGGGGTTCATGGGCGTGCATGCCGCCGCCTGCACCGAGTACGACTGGCCGTACTACGGGGAGTTGCTGGGCGCGCGCTTCACCGGCCATCCGCCCCTGCAGCCGGGCACGCTCGTCGTCGAGGACGGGGGCCACCCGGCCACCGCGCACCTGGGCGCGGCGTGGGAGGTCAGCGACGAGTGGTACGACTTCGACCGCAGCCCGCGCGCCGGGGTGCGGGTTCTGGCCTCTGCCGACGAATCCTCTTACACGGGTGGTTCGATGGGGGCGGACCATCCGCTGGTGTGGTGCCACGAATACGGCGGGGGGCCGGTCTTCTACACGGCGCTGGGGCACTCCGCGCAGGCCTACCACGACCGGGCCTTCCGGGCCCATCTGCTCGGCGGGCTCCGGTCGGTGATGCCGGACACGACGGACTGACCGGGACGGGCGCCCCCGACCTCACAGGCGCCGCAGCACCGCGACCACCTTGCCCAGGATGACCGCCTCCTCGCCCGGTATCGGGTCGTAGGCGGGATTGTGCGGCATGAGCCAGACCCGGTCGCCGTCGTGCTTGAGGCGCTTGACGGTGGCCTCGCCGTCGATCATCGCGGCCACGATGTCGCCGTGGTCGGCGGCGTCCTGGCTGCGCACCGTGACCCAGTCGCCGTCGCAGATCGCCACGCCCGTCATCGAGTCGCCGACGACCTTGAGGGCGAAGAGCTCGCCCGCGCCGACGATCTGCCGGGGCAGCACGAAGACGTCGTCCACCTGCTCCTCGGCGAGGATCGGGGTGCCGGCGGCGATCCGGCCGATCACGGGCACGCGCGCGGAGGGGGAGGCGCTGACCGGCTCCGTCCCCGCTTCGGTGTCCTGCTGCGAGGGCCAGGAGCAGCGCACGCGGTAGGCACGCGGCCGGTGCGGATCCTGTTCGAGCAGCCCCTTGCGCTGCAGCACCGCCAGCTGGTGGGCGACCGAGGACGTGCTGGCCAGTCCCACGGCCTCGCCGATCTCACGCATCGACGGCGGGAAGCCGCGGTTCTCCACCGAGCTCAGGATCGCCTCGACGATGCGGGACTGACGGTTGGTCAGCCCGTCGGGGCCGGTCGTCTCCGAGCCCTGCGGGCGCCCACGGCGCGCTGTCGTCCTGGTGGGCTCCATGCCCCGTCCCTCCCTGTGCGGATCTTGTCTCGATACGTAACGTTACCCTGCTCCACGGCATTTTTGGAACGCGTGTGCGAAATTCAGTCGAGTGAGTGACGGCCGCGCCCGGAACCGGCCGCGAACCCCGCCGGAATACCGCCGCCGCACCGCGGGCTCCCGTTCCTTTCGGCGTCGTGCGTTTGCCTCCGCGGCCGGTACGGGGAATCGAACCGCAATTCCCCGTCCGTGCCGAAGGACCCCCATTGCGGCCGGCGGGGGAATTCCGCGACCGGGCGGCAATGGGCGGCAATGGGCGGCACGAAGGCCGTGCGGGAGAAGGACGGACGCCTCTGAGCTGCGCGGACCATGCGCGCGCGGAGCCCCCGAGGCGATGGCGAATTGCCGCCTGTGTAGGCTGGCGAGGGCAGCGGGGCGGATGTGACGCTGGAGGAATACGCGACGATGCAGGCAGAGGACGAGCAGCGCACCGGCTCGCTCGACGAAGCCGCGGCGGTCTTCACGGCCCTGCGCCCCCGGCTGTTCGGCATCGCGTACCGGATGCTCGGCAGTGCGGCCGAAGCCGAGGACGTCGTACAGGACGTCTGGCTGCGATGGCAGGCGACGGACCGCGACGCCGTGCAGAATCCCTCGGCATTCCTGACCACCGCGACCACCCGCCTGGCCATCAACGTCACCCAGTCGGCCCGCGTGCGGCGCGAGGCCTACGTCGGGCCGTGGCTCCCCGAACCCGTCGACACCCGCGCCGACCCGTCGGTCGGAGCCGAACGCGGGGAGGCCGTGGAACTCGCGGTCCTGCTCATGCTGGAGCGGCTGACCCCCACCGAGCGCGCGGCGTATGTGCTGCGCGAGGCGTTCGACTATCCCTACCGCGAGATCGCGTCCGTGCTCGACCTCGGTGAGGCCAACGCCCGGCAACTCGTCAGCCGTGCCCGCAAGCGCATCGCCGAAGGGCGGCGGGAGCAGGTGGGCACGACGGAGCACCGGCGGCTCCTCGAGGCCTTCGTGGCCGCGGCCAGGACCGGCGACATGGCCGGTCTGGAGAAGCTGTTCGCCTCCGACGTGGTCAGCTACGCGGACAGCGGGGGCGTGGTGCGCAGGGCCGCCAGGGTCCCGGTGGTCGGCGGCAGCCGCGTCGCGAAGGTGGTGTCGGCGTTCACTCCGCGCTTCTGGCCGGGCACCGAGGTCGCGTGGGTGGAGGCGAACGGGCTGCCGGCCGCGCTCGTCACCCGGGACGGCACGCCGGTCGCCCTGGTGGCCATCGGCGCCTCGGCGGAGGGCATCGACCAGCTCATGTGGGTGATGAACCCGGCCAAGCTGACCCGCTTCGCGGGAGCGTCGAGCGGGCCGCGCGAGTCCTTCGCGTAGGCGCTCGGGCCCGGACGGCGGGCAGGCGGTCCGTGGGCTCGCGGGCCCGCCGGATACGAGGAGGCCCGCCGTGACCGGCCCCGCGGTCCCTTGGCCGGGTCCCGGCCCCCGCGGCCCCCGACGGAGCCGTCCCGAGGCAGCGGCGGCGGACGTGCTTCCCGTCGCCCGCCGGAGGTGCCGCGCCGTCAGATGTCGGCCGCGGCACGGGCGGTGGTGCCGTCGCCCGTCCGCAGCAGGCGGAGGAAGGCCTTGAGCCCGGTGATGATCTCCTCGTTGTCGGTGAGCCGGTTCACCGTCGACTCGAACTCCCGGGCCAGCGCGGTGATCCGGCGGTCGGCGTCGTCCGCCCGCTCGTACACCGCCACGCCCAGCGCGTCGACGGTGCGGCGGAGTTCGGCGAGGGCCCGGTACTGCTCCTCCGCCTTCTCCTCCAGGACCTTGACGCCGCCGTCCGTGTGCTCGACGCGCTCCAGCAACCGCACGACGTCGTCGCGCGGGTAGGCCACGTCCTTCAGCAGGGCGCCCAGCCGCCTCCGCAACTGCGCGAACCAGGCGCCCGCCGGCCGGAACACCGTGCTCAGCAGGAAGAACCCGGCGATCCAGTACCCCGCGCCGCGACCGGTGGCCACCGTGACCGCCGTCACCCCGGCCGCCGTCAGCAGATGCCCCGCCAGGGCGACCCGCAGCATCATGCGGGCGATCCGCGCGGCCTCGTCGTCCCGCGCCCGCGGCACGAGCAGGCCCTTCTCCCGGCTCACCGCGATCTCGGCCAGCACCGTGCGGGCCCGGAAGTACACGTTCCACGGCACCGTCAGGAGCACGAGCAGCCACAGTAGGCAGAGCATGCCGGCGCCCACGCCCAGCACCGCCGGCAGCGGCGCGCCCACCGCGTACACCAGGGCCAGCGCGCCCGCGGTCACCGCCAACGCCAGCACCGCGCCAAGGAATCTTCCCATGCCCGCCCCCAACTCCCTTGTCCTTGGGGCCATCGTCCCGCCGCGCCGGGCGCCGGGCATGAGTACGGCTACTCACTCCGTGCGCGCCGGTGGGAGCCCCGCACCCCGCCGACGCCCTGACCGCCCGGCCGGACGCGCGCTCAGCGGGCGCGGGTGAGCGTCTTGTGCTCGACGTAGCCGGAGAGGCCGAACGTCCCGTCGAACCCCGTCGGGGAGCCGTTGACCGTCACGGTGCGGGTGCGCAGGCGGCGGGCGACCGCCATGGCGCGTTCGGTGTCGGCGGACCACACGCCGCCCGACACCCCGTACTCGGAGTCCTCGGCGATCCGCACCGCGTCGTCCTCGCCGTCGTGCGCGATGATCGTGAACACCGGGCCGGGGATCTCCTCCTGGGCGATGCGCATGCGGTTGTCGACGTCCGCGAAGACCGTGGGGTTCACATAGCACCCCGCCTCCAGTCCCGTGGGGACCCGCGGACCTCCCCGCACGAGACGCGCGCCCTCCTCGATGCCGAGGTCGATGTACGACAGGACCCGCTGCTGCCGTTCGCGGCCGGCCATCGGCCCGACGAAGGTCTCCGGGTCCGCGGGGTCGCCCACCGTCAGGGACCCCACCATGTCGCCGACCGCCGCGACGACCTCCTCGTACCGGCGGCGCGGGGCGAGGATCCGGGCCCGGCCGGCGCACGGGCCGCCGTCGCCGCCGGGCCCGGCGTACTTCAGGTCCCGCATCGTCCGCCCGAGGTCGGCGTCGTCAAGGATGACCGCCGCCGACCTCCCGCCGACGGCCAGGCCGATCCGTTTGAGCTGCCCGGCGGCGATCGCGGCCATGCGGCGCCCGTCCCCGCTGGAGCCGGAGAAGGCGATCTTGTCGACGTCCGGGTGCGCCGCCAGGTACTCGCCGGTCTCCCGGTCCGCCGGCAGCACGCTCAGCACACCCTCGGGCAGCCCCGCCTCGGCGTAGAGCTCGGCGAGCAGCCCCATGCTCAGCGAGTTCTCCGGCGTGACCTTGAGGACGACGGTGTCGCCCGCCAGGAGGGCCGGGGTGAGCTTCGCCGTGGCGGACGTGAACGGGGAGTTCCAGGGGACGATCGCGGCGACCACGCCGATCGGCTCGCGCCGAACGATGGTGTCGAAGCCCGAGCAGGGATCCGCGGGGAGGACCTCCTCCCAGCCGAACTCCTCGGCGGCCTTCAGGGAGGCCTCGACCCGGCGGTTCAGCGAGGTCTGCGCCGGCTCGGTGAACCGGAGGGGCGCGCCGGTGCCCTCGGAGATGCGCGCCGCCACCTCGGCCGCGCGCTCCTCGCGCAGCCGGTTCACCCGGCGGATCACGTCCCGCCGCTCCTTGGGGTGCATGTGCGGCCACGGTCCGTGGTTGAAGGCCGCGCGCGCCGCGGCGACGGCGGCGTCCGCGTCCCCCGGCGCCGCCTGTGCGGCGCGCCCGAGCAGGGACCCGTCGTGGGGGGAGCGGATGTCGAGGAGCCCGGGATGGGCCGGGGCGGTCCATGCGCCGCCGATGTAGAGCCTGTCGTACACGATCATCGAGTTGCCCTTTCGGTGTCCGGGAGACGTCCCGATATACGCTCGTGAACAGCGATTTCTGTGATCGATCGGCGTGGGCGGCCCCGGTGCCGGGGCGGTCGGCCGACCGGAGGACGGAGCCCGGCATGTGCGCAGCGCGTGGACCGGCCGCCGGAGCGGCCGGGCGGACGGACGCGGCTCCGAGGCCGGGGCAGGGGCGCCGGCCCGCCGCTCTGGTCCGGGGCGAGGTGCTCGCGGCGGCGCGCGAACTGCTCCTCACCGACGGCATGGCGGCCTTCACGGTCGAGAGGGTTGCCCGGCGGTCCGGGGCGAGCCGGATGACCATCCACAAGTGGTGGCCGTCGCGGGGCGCGCTGGCCCTGGACGCCTACGTCGCCGTCGTCGACGAGCGGCTGGCCTTCGAGGACACCGGCGACATCGAGGCGGACCTGACGGCCCACATGAGGAAGTTCGTACGGCATCTGTGCGGCACCTCCGCGGGCCGGGTCGTGGCCGAGCTCATCGGCTGCGCCCAGACCGATCCCCACCTGGCCGCGCTGTTCCGCGAGCGGTACTCCGGGCCGCGCCGCGCGCGTATGGCCGCCGTCCTGGAGCGGGCACGGGAGCGCGGGCAGCTCGCGGCGGAGATCGACTCGCAGGCCCTGATCGACCAGTTGTGGGGGGCCTGCTACTTCCGGCTCCTGGTGGCCGACAACCCGCTCACCGAGGGTTTCGCCGAGGTCATCGTGCGGAACCTGCTGCACGGCGCCGGCGGTCATGTCACGGACCCGGCATGAAGACGGCCTTGGTCTCGAGGAAGGCCTGCAGCCCCTCGGGACCTCCCTCACGGCCCAGGCCCGAGGACTTCCGGCCGCCGAAGGGCACGTACGGGGCCAGCTCGAAGCCGTTGACGCTCAGCTGGCCGGCCGTCACCCGGCGCGCGACGTCGTAGGCCCGTTCCGGGTCGGCGCCGTGGACGCTGCCGCTGAGGCCGAAGTCGGTGCCGTTGGCGAGGGCCACCGCCTCGTCGACGCCTTCGTACGCCTGGACGGTGACGACGGGGCCGAAGATCTCCTCGCGGGCGATCGCCATGGCCGGCTCGACGTCGGTGAACACCGTGGGCAGTACGTAGTGGCCGTGTACGTGGCCGGGGCTGCGCCCGCCTCCGGTGACGACCCGCGCGCCCTCGCGGCGGCCGCTGTCGATGTAGCCCAGGACGCGTTCGAGCTGGCGTGCGTTGAGGAGGGGGCCGATCTGCGTCGTCCGGTTCCAGGGGTCGCCGACCTTGAGCCGCCGGACGCGCTCGCCGTAGGCCTCCACGACCTCGGCGATCCGGGTGCGCGGCGCGAGGATGCGGGTCTGGGCGAAGCAGACCTGGCCGGTGAAGGGCATGGTCAGCGGTGTCAGCGTGTCGAGGGCGTCGGGGAGATCGACGTCGTCGAGCAGGATCGCGGCGGACTTGCCGCCCAATTCGAGGGTGAGCCGCGCGAAGCGTTCGAGGGCGGCCCCCGCGATGGTCCGGCCCGTCGGCACGCTGCCGGTGAAACTGATCGCGTCCACATCACGGGAGGCGACGAGCGCCGCCGACTCCTCGCGGTCGGCCGTGATCACGTTGACCACTCCCGGGGGAAGCCCGGCCGCCTCCGCGCACTCGGCGACCACCAGCGCGTCCAGCGGGCTCTCCGCCGGCGACTTCACGACGACGGTGCAGCCTGCCGCGAGGGCCGCGGGGATCTTGTGCGCGAGGATGTTGAACGTGGCGTTCCACGGCGCGAACAGCGCGGCGACGCCGACGGGTTCGCGTGTGACGCGGGCATGCCCCCGCGCGGTGGGGCGCCGGTCGTCGAAGGCGTAGGACCCGGCGAGTTCGGCGAAGTAGTCGAACCGGCTCTCCCCGGCGTGGATCAGGTTCTCGGCGAACGTCACCGGTGCGCCGACCTGGGCCGTCCACAGCCGTGCCAGCAGCGGCAGCCGCCGGGCCACCTCGTCGGCGAGGCGCCGCAGATGGACGGCGCGCTCGGCTGGGACCATGCGCGGCCACGGGCCCTGGTCGAAGGCCGTGCGCGCGGCGGTGACCGCGTGGTCGACGTCCCGGACGTCGGCCAGCGGCACGTGCATCAGCACTTCCTCCGTGGAGGGGGAGATGATCGGTGCCCGGCGGGTTCCGCTGGGGGACTCCCAGCGGCCTCCGATGTAGAAGCCCTGGCGGATCTCCCCTGAGACTGCTGAGGACAGGTCGAACATGGCGCTTTCCCGAGGTCGGCCGAACGGGGGCGGCGATATGAGCAGAGTGTCAATATATCCCCAAAGGGATGTTTCACGGGAAACATCTCATTTCGGGCAATGTGCTGCCGGCTCGGCGCGGGGACGAAGACGTCGGAAGCCGCGCCCGCGTCTGTCCCGCGGGTGCGGCTTCCGTTTCCGTGTGAGGGGCGACCGGTCACGCGGCGTCAGTCGACCGATGCGGCCGGTCGCGAGAGGTGCAGCCGCAGCCGGGGGCCCGCCGGATGCCGGCCCCCGGTGGGGGTGTTACCAGCCGCCACCGCCGCCGTGGCCGCCGCCACCGCCGCCGTAACCGCCACCGCCACCGCCGTGGCCGCCGCCGTAGCCGCCACCGCCGTAGCCACCGCCGCCCCAGCCGCCGTAGCCGCCGCCGCCCCAGCCGCCACCGTAGTCGCCGTAGCCGCGGTCGTAACCGCCGTAGCCACCGCCGCCGTAGCCGCCGTAGCCGCCGCCGTGGCCGCCGTAACCGCCACCGCCTCCGCCGTGACCGCCGCCGCCACCGCCGTGGCCACCGCCACCGCCGCCGCCACCACCGTGTTCGGCGAGGCTGACCGCTGAGGCCGGTGAACTCGTCGGTGCCGCGACGGCCGATGTGGCCGCACCCCCCAGGGCCAGCGCAAGGCCTGCCAGCGCGGCGAGGGGCCACTTGGGAATACGCATGAGAACTCTCCCTAGCCAGGTTGAATCCTGGACGTGGACCAGGGGTGCGACCGCCGAGCCGGACGGCCCGTGCGGCGCCCTGAACCCGCTGCGGATTGTGAGGTCCCGCAGTCAAGTGGTGATGTTCGAAATGTTGCCTTTACCACTATTTGTCCACGTCCCCCACGCTCCGACCGTGAGGTCGTGACGTCAAGCAGCAAGCCTGGTAGTGCCACTACCAGGCTTGTGCAAGTGACGCGGGGGCCGCTGCCGGCCAACGGGACGCGGGGTCCGGCGGCGGCGAGGAGCCCGCCGCAGCGGGACGTCAGGCGCTCGGGGAGTCGTCGTCGAAGGGCTCGTCACTCCACCGGAACCACGCCTGATCGTCCTCGATGTGGAGCAGGAACTCGGGGACGGGGCCGGAGGGCGAGGACAGCGACACCGCCCGCCGGACCTCGTCGTACGCGGCCTCCCACGCGGACCAGGGACCGTCGTCCTCGGCCGGCGCCGTCATCGCGATCTCCATCAGCGCGAGTTCACGCTCGAAGAGCGGCCGGACCCGGGGGAACGCCGGGCCCGGCGTGAACCGCCCCGACAGCCACGGGAAGTCGGCCTCCTCGATGGTGATGTCCCCGACCGGTTCCCCGTCGCTCAGCACGCGCCAGATCCCGCCCTCGAATCCCATGCCGGCGACTACCCTCACCGGCCGCCGGCGTCCGTCGCCGGCGGTTCGTGGAGGGCGGCGTCGGCCGGGCCCCGGGTGAAGCCGGTGAACGCGACGCGCAGGCCGGCGCGCTCCGGCGAGCAGCAGAACGGCCCCGCCCCGGCGACGGCGTCGGGGGCGAGCGGGGCCAGGCGGACCAGCCGCCAGGGGCCCTCGTCGCTGCGGGCGCGGATCGTCACGGCGTCGCCGGAACGGCTGGCGCGCACGGTGACCTCGCTGCCGCCCCACTCGGGGACCGGCGCGAGCGACCAGTCGGACAGACCGCGGGTGACCACCGCGCCGAGGTGCGGCACGCCGTCGGACATCTCGACCCCGGCCTTGACCCAGTTCTCCGCGTCCACGCGGATCATCAGTCCCGCCTGGTCGTACAGCGTGTCGAAGTCCGCGCGGAAGGTCACCTCCATCGACGTGCCGGCGGGGAAGGCGGTCAGCAGGGCGTGCCCGTCGTCGCGGACGAACCCGTAGCTCGTCGTGCGCCAGAAGTCGCTGCGATCACGGGTGGTGACCAGCAGGCCCGATCCGTCCACCGCCGCCTGCTGCGGGGCGTTGAGCCACGTGGCCTCTTCCCAGTCGATCGGGCGCTGCTGGTTCATGAACCGTCCTTCCGGTCGGGCGGGTCCCGGTGGTGTGACCGGCCCCAGGGTAGATCAGTGGTCCGACAGCGGAACGGCCCGGCCGGATCGGCCGGTTCAGCCCGATCGACCGGGCGGGACGGGTCAGTCGGGGCCGAGCGGCGGCACCGTCGCGGACGCGGCGGATCCGGCCCCGCCGGACAGGGCCGACGCATCGTCGACCGCCCGGGACCCGAGCGAGCGGGCGCGGACGACCGGCTCCCTCCGTACGGTGATCAGGGCGGCGTCGTCGCCCAGCCGGCCCCCGCAGTAGGCCAGGAGGTCCTCGCGGAGGTGCCGCACCAGGTCGTCCGGGGACTCGGCGCCCCGCCAGGAGGCGATCCGCTCGGCGAGCGGATAGAAGCGGCCGGACGCGTCGCGGGCCTCGGTGACGCCGTCGGTGTAGAGCAGCAGCATGTCGCCGGGGGCGAAGGGGTAGGTGTCGACGCCGGGGTGCGAGGGCTGCAGCAGCCCCAGGCCGATGGGCGGCGCGGCCTGGGTGGGGTCGAGCGCCGCGAGGCCGTCGGCGGCCAGGCGGAGCGGGGGCGGGTGGCCGCAGTTCAGGATCCGGACCTCGGGCCGGTCGTCGGGGAAGTCCACCAGGATCGCGGTGATGAACGACTCGACCGACGCGTCCTCCTCCAGGCCGTCACAGGTGCCCTGCGCCGCTTTCCAGGAGACCGTCGCCTCCAGGTGGGCGTACATCGCGGGGAGCGGCGGCGCGCGGTAGGCGACGCTGCGGAACGCGCCGAGGACCAGTGAGGCGTCGCCGATCGCCGGCAGGCCCTTGCCGCGCACGTCCCCGATGAGCAGCCGGGTGCCGCCCGGGGTCCGCACGGCCGCGTACAGGTCGCCGCCGATGCGTGCCTGGTCCTCGGCGGCCTGGTAGTCGTAGGCGATGCGCAGGGGGCCGATCCGCTCCGGGAGGGGCTGCAGCACGACCTGCTGCGCGGCCTCCGCCACCGAGCGCACCTGTTTCAGCTCGGCCTGGTGCCGTTCGCGCAGCAGGCAGAACAGCACCGTGAGGGCGGATACCAGGATGAGCGCGATGATCTCGCTCTGCCGGTAGGACGTGGTGATCGTGCCGTCGGCCACCGACACCACGGTGAGCGCCGCCACCGCCAGACCCCCGATGAGGGCGGTGAGCCGGAGCCCGCCGAATGACGCGGTCAGCGCCGGTGCCACCACCAGCAGCGGGCCCAGGTGGCCCTCCGTGGGGATCACCAGGTCGCTGATCACGATCGCCACGATCAGCAGCAGCGGGATCGCGATCAGGGCGGGATTCCGTGTGGCGGACCAGTACGTGTCTGCGCGTGGTGCGAAACGCATACCTCCTGCTTACACCTGTCCCGCCGCCCCCGCCCGGGACGGGCCTTCGGCGGCGACGGGGAGGAGCAGCGCCGTGATGTTGTCGTGTCCGCCGGCGTCCAGGGCGTACCCGACCAGTGATCGGGCGCGGTCCAGAAGTCCGCTGCCGGCACCGGCCGCCTGGGCGGGGGCCGGCAGGTCCCGCAGTGCCCCCGGGCCGGGAAAGCAGCGCCACAGCCCGTCGGTGCACAGCAGGATGCGGCCGGCGACGGACGGACGGCTGCTGCGGACGCGGGGTTCGGGGTCCCCGCTGCCGGCGCCCAGCCAGCCCGTCAGGGCGTCCAGTTCGCCGGTGTCGTCCTCGGTCAGCGCCAGGGCCGGGCCCTCGTCCGGCAGCCAGTACGCGCGGCTGTCGCCGATCCACGCGCACCACAGGCCGCCGGGACCGGTGACGCCCGCGACGAAGGTGCAGGCGGGCGCCTCGTCCGGGGAGACGGCGAGTGCGGCGACCGCGCGGCCGGCGCGCCGCGCGGCATCCTCGAGCGCGAGCTCCGGTGGCGTCCCCGCGGGCAACGCCGCCGCCAGCGCGGCCGCGGCCACCCCGGCGGCGAGCCGGGCCGCCCGCTCGGATCGGGGCGACATCGACACCCCGTCGCAGACCACGCCGATCGTCCACGCGCCGGCCGTGGTCAGGGCCATCGCGTCGGCGTTCGTGTGACGCCGCTTCCCCCGGTCGCTGACGCCCGCGGCGCCGCCCGCCGTGACCTCCACATGCGACCGGAACGCGGGTTGCCCGGCGCCGCAGTCCCAGCAGTGGCCGTCCGGGGCCACCGTTCCACCGCACCGCGCGCATGCCGTCGTATCGTCCCCCTGGTGCCCGTTCATGGCCCCGAACCCTAGCGGCGGGACCCGGTCACCGGCCGCGGGGGCTGCGGACTGCTCAGGAGGGCGCGCTGCGCAGCGGTGCCAGGGCGGCGCTCCAGGCGAGAACCTCGTCCAGGACGACACCCACCTCGCCCGCACGGCGCGGGCCGGGCTCGAACCGGCTCAGGTCGGCGAAGTCGCGGAACAGCGAGAGCGCCACCTGCGCGCGGACGGTGGCGACCCGCAGCTCGGCCATCACCAGGCGAAGGTGCTCCACCGCGCGGGTGCCGCCGACGCTTCCGTAGGAGACGAAGCCGGCCGCCTTGTTGTTCCACTCGGCGAAGAGGTAGTCGATCGCGTTCTTGAGCGCTCCCGGGATGGAGTGGTTGTACTCGGCGGTGACGAAGACATACCCGTCGAACGAGCCGATCTTCTCGGCCCAGGCGAGTGTGTGGGGCCGGCTGTACCGGCCCATGGAGGGCGGGACCGGCTCGTCGAGCAGCGGGAGGCCGTAGTCGGCGACGTCGACCAGTTCGTACTCGGCGTCGCCGCGGCGTACGGCGATGTCGTGGACCCACCGCGCGACGGCCTCGCCGTTGCGCCCGGGGCGGGTGCTGCCGAGGATGACGGCGATCCTGGTCATGGCGTTGCTCCTGGTCCTGATCCGGGTGGCCGGGCCGGGTCGGCCGGGGTACGCGCCGCGGGCCGGTGCGTGAGCCACTTTCCATGCCCGCCCGCGGGCGAACCCGCCCGGGTCGCCGGTTCACCCGATCGCCGTCGCCACGGGGGATCAGCGGGCCGCGGGCTCCAGGGCGACGCGGACCGTGATGCGCTTGCCCACCGGCTGGCGCTGCACGTCGTAGCCCTCGCACAGCGCGAGGATGATCTCCAGCCCGTGCTGCCCGATCCGCCCCGGCTCGGCGGCGCGCGCCAGGGGGAGGGCGCTGCTGGTGTCCCACACGGAGACCAGCAGCGTGGCCGTCTCCACGACCACCTCGAGATCGAGCAGCCCGGGGCCGGGCGCGTACTTGCAGGTGTTGGTGACCAGTTCGCTGACGACGAGCTGCGCCGCCTCGACCGTCTCCACCGGTACCGGGACGCCGTGCTCGCCCTGGACGCGGGCGAGGAAATCGGCGGTGAAGCGCCGTGCGGCCGAGATGGCCTCCGAGTCGCCCTCGTGGGCGAAGCCGGCGTGGATGCACGGCCAGTCGGCCAGGTGGGCGGGGCGGCCGTCCAGCCTCGGTTCCATGGTGGTGCCTTTCGTACTGCTTCCCGGGGCGGCCGCACTCATCCGCGGCCGACCGTCCGTCTACCCCCTTTTCCGCCGCCGACGCATGCGGCGGCCCACGGCGCCGCCCGGGCTCAGTCGCGCGGGAGCCTGGTGACCGTGTCCAGGTAGAAGGCGTCGATGCTGCGGACGGCGCGCTCGAAGTCGTCCAGGTTGACCGGCTTGGTGACATACGCGTTGGCGTGCTGCCGGTAGGCGCCCGTGACATCGTCCGGCGCCGCGGAGGTGGTGAGGACGACGACCGGGATCGCGCACAGGTCCTCGTCGTTCTTGAGGACCGCCAGCAGTTCGTGCCCGTTCATCCGCGGCATGTTGAGGTCGAGGACGATCAGGTCGGGGCGCCGGTTGCCCGGGTCGCGCAGGTACTCCAGGGCGGCTAGGCCGTCCTCGACCTGGGTGAGGTTGCGGGCTCCGCGCTCGGCGAGGGCGTCGCCGATGAGCATGGCGTCGGCGGGGTCGTCCTCGACCAGGAGCACGTCATGGGGGCGGGCGGGGGCGATCATCATCATTGGCTCCGGGTCCGGTCGGTGCGCCGCGGGGGACGGTGGGGGGTGTCGCTCGTCACCAGGCCGGGCCAGCGGCGGCGGGCGCCCTGTCGGCTGATGTTGCAGGCGCGGCCGATCTGGGGGTATCCGGCGCCCGCGGCGGCCGCCTGTTCGGCCGCGAGGTTCTCCAGCCGCTCGACCGCCTGCTGGAGGAGGTTGAGCGTGTGCAGGTATGCCAGGGCCTCCGCCCGCGCCTGGGTATCTTCGTCGGCGGTACCCGGGAGGGCGAGCGGACGGAGGACACGACGGGCCATGCGCCGGGCGAGGTCGTCGACCGCGTCCGTCGCCAGTGCGGCGAGCTCCTCGTCCGGCAGACGCGGAGCGAAGTGGGTGCCAGGCATGGCCCCCACCCTAGGACCTGCGGATTCTCCCGACAACAAGTGTTGTCGTGCGGCGGCTACAGTGGGCTCCCGCCGCGCGGACACCCGACGGCGGCCAAGGAAGCGGAGGGCGCACAGCGTGGCGACTGGCGAGACGATCGTGCAGGTGAACGGGGGGCCGGAGGCGGTCCCCGCGGCCCACCAAGCCCGCGGCGCGCGCCGGTTGTCGGCGTGGACGACCCGCCGGTGGCTGCAGGCGGGTGTGAGCCTGGCCCTCGCGGTGCTCGCCGCGCTCGGCGGGCTCGGCCTGTGGGCGCTGGACCGCAGCTCGACGCTCACCGACCAACTGGTCGACGTCCGCTCCCCGGCCCTGGTCAACTCCGTCCGGCTGGAGGCCGCGCTGGTGAACCAGGAGACCGGTGTCCGGGGCTACGGACTCAGCGGGCAGCGGCAGTTCCTCGACCCCTACACCGAGGGCCTGGCGGACGAGGAGACCGCCCTGGGCCGGTTGCGCCCCCTGGTCCGGGGCGACGAGCGGGCCGCCGCCGACCTCGGTGCCGTCCTGACCGCGGCCGCGGCCTGGCAGGAGCGGATCGCACGGCCGGTCGCCGCGGCCCCCGCCACACCGGGATCGCCGGTGCCGCTCGCCACCGAGCGGGCCGACGAGGGCAGGACCTCCTTCGACCGGGTCCGCGCCGCGCTGACCACCCAGCAGGACCACCTGCGGCAGGCGCGCATCGACGCGGGCACCCAGCTCGACCGCGCCGTACGGCTGCGGAACTGGGTGTTCACCGCCATCGCGGCGGTCATCGTGCTCCTGGCCGTGCTCGTCTTCGAGGGCCTGCGCCGCGGGATCACCGGTCCGCTGGAGCGGTTGGGAACCGAGGTCCGGCACGTGACCCGGGGCCGCTTCGACCACCCCGTCACGGTGACGGGACCGGCCGACCTGCGCCGGCTCGGCGAGGACGTGGAGGCGATGCGCCGCCGCCTCGCGGACGAGCTCTCCTTCGCGGAGAAGGCCCGGCAGCTGCTCGACGAACAGGCCGCGGATCTGAAGCGGTCCAACTCCGAGTTGGAGCAGTTCGCCTATGTCGCCTCCCACGACCTGCAGGAGCCGCTGCGCAAGGTGTCGAGCTTCACCCAGCTCCTGCAGCGCCGGTACGGGGGCCAACTGGACGACCGGGCCGACCAGTACATCGGGTTCGCCGTCGACGGCGCCAACCGCATGCAGACCCTCATCAACGACCTGCTGGCCTTCTCGCGGGTGGGCCGGGTCCACAACCGGCAGAGCACGGTGGACCTCGACCGGATCGCCGACGCGACGGCGGAGGCGCTGAGCGTCGCCATCGAGGAGTCCGGAGCGGAGATCACCCGCGACCCGCTGCCGACGGTCGTGGGCGACGCCACGCAACTGGGCATGCTGTGGCAGAACCTGATCTCCAACGCGGTGAAGTTCCGGCACCCCGAGCGGGCGCCCCGGATCCACGTCGCGGTCCGCCGCGACGGCGCCCTGTGGCGGTTCTCGGTCACCGACAACGGCATCGGCATCGACCCCGAGTTCGCCGAGAAGGTCTTCGTGATCTTCCAGCGCCTGCACACCAAGGACGCCTATCCCGGCAACGGGATCGGGCTGGCCATGTGCAAGAAGATCGTCGAGTTCCACGGCGGCACCATCGCCGTCGAGCCGGACGACGGTCCCGGCACGCGCATCGTCTTCACCCTCCCGGCACAGCCGTCCGAGACCGAGACCGAGACCGAGGCCGAGGACGGCACGGGGGCCGTGGCGGAGTCCGGGACCGTGCCGGGACCCGCCGCGGCGGAGGTCGACGGGGGCGCGGGGGAGGGCCGGCCGTGACCACACCCCCCGCTGTGCCCGCGCCTGCCGCACACCACCGGATCCTGCTCGTCGAGGACGACGCGGGCGACGCGCTGCTCGTGACCGAGCTGCTGGCCGACACGTCGCTGGACTGCACGCTCGTCTGGCACAAGACGCTCGCGGACGCGTGCTTCGAACTGTCCACGAGGTCCGCCGACTGCGTCCTGCTCGACCTGCACCTGCCCGACGCGGCGGGTCCCGCCGCCGTCGGCGAGATCCAGCGCGCCGATCCGAACACCGCCGTCATCGTCCTGACCGGTCTGGCGGAAGGGCAGGCGGGCGCCGAGGCCCTCGCCACCGGCGCCCAGGACTACCTCGTCAAGGGCAAGGTGGAACCGGAGCTCCTGCAGCGCGCCGTGCGCTACGCCGTCCAGCGCAAGCAGGCCGAGCGGGCCGGTGCGGACCTGCAGGCCGGGCGGCTCCGCGCGCAGGAGAACGCCCGCCTCGAGCGAGGACTGCTGCCCCGGCCGCTGCTGACCACCGCCGCGGTCACGGCCACCAGCCGCTACCTCCCCGGGCGGGAGAGCGCCCTGCTGGGAGGCGACTTCCTGGACGTGGTGCAGACCGACGACGGGCGCGTGCACGCCGTGATCGGCGACGTCAGCGGCCACGGCCCCGACGCGGCGGCGCTCGGCGTCTGCCTCCGCATCGCCTGGCGCGCGCTGACCCTGGGCGGCCACCGGGGTCCGGAACTCCTGCGCCTGCTGGAGAGGATGCTGGTCGCCGAACGCTCGCACCCGGACCTGTTCACCACGTGCACCCTGCTGACCCTGGACTTCGCCGCGTCCAGGGCCACCGTGCACCTCGCCGGGCACCACGAGCCCCTGCTCACCGCCGGTGGCGCCACACGGCCGGTCGAGGCCCGCCACGGCGTCGCCCTGGGCATCGCACCGGGCCTGGACCACTGGCCCGCCACGATCCTGGACCTGCCGGAGCGGGGCACCCTGACCCTGTACACCGACGGCCTCATCGAGGGCCACGCGGGCCCCGGCGGCCGGCGGCTCGGCCCGGAAGGACTCCTGGGCCTGCTGGCCCGTACCCCCTCGTCGGGCCCCGACGCGCACCTCGACGCGCTGATCGGGCAGGTCCGCGACCTCAACGACGAACGCCACACGGACGACCTGGCGGTGCTCCGCCTGGACTGGGACACCGGGGCCGGCGGCGGAGCCGTGCCCGGCGACGGCTCAGCCGGGGCCGCGGCGGGCGGCGGAGGGCGCTGACTCCGGGCGCTCCAGGCGCTCCAGGAGCAGCCCCTCCCGCGTGGACCAGGGGGAGATCTCCACGCTGTCGGCCCCGCACATCTCCATCAGGGTCTCGGCCACCAGGGCCCCGGCCAGCGACTGGCCCGCCCGGTGCCGGGAGATGCCCGGAAGTTCGGCACGCCCCGCCGGGCCCATCGCGGCGAGGACGGGAACGATCTCCCGCACCTCGGCGAGCGACAGGCGGTCCGGGCCCTCGGCCGTCGTACCGCGGGCGGCGGCGAGCCGGGCCAATTGGGTGAAGGTCTTCGAGCAGGCCAGGATGCGGCCGTGCCGCGGTGCCTGCGGCAGGTCGTCCCCCAACTCGGCGAGGGACGCGCGCAGCCGTTCGCGTACCTCGTGCAGTCGCCGCTTGGAGGAGACCGCGTCCACCAGGTCCCACCGGCGGTTGACGGCGCGGGCCCCGAGCGGCAGGGAGCGGACCGTGCGCGGCTGCCCCGCCGTGCCGGCCGCGATCTCCACCGTTCCGCCGCCGATGTCCAGCACCAGCAGCGGCACTCCGTCCGAATCCGCCCACCGGCGCGCGGCCACATAGGCCAGCCGGGCCTCCTCCTCACCGGACAGCACGCGCAGCCGTGTGCCGGTCGTCCGCTTCACCTGCGCGATGACCTCGTCGCGGTTCGGCGCGTCCCGGATGACAGAGGTGGCGAAGGCGTACACCGCGGGGAGGGAACCGCCCTCGTCGGCGGCGAGCGTGCGGGCCACCGCCTGCTGGACGCTGCGCACGCCCGACCTGTCCATCCGCCCGTTCGCGTCGAGTGTCTCGTGCAGCCGCAGCCGTACCTTGCGGGCCAGCACCGGGCGCAGCGGGACGTCGTCCCGCCGCTCCACGACGGTGAGCAGCGCGCTGTGGCACCCGACGTCGAGCACTCCCGTTCTGCGTACCTTCCGTTCCGCCTTCAACCCGTACCTCCACCCCGAATCGGCCTCGCACCCCGCTCCCTGCCCGGAAGGTTCGCGGTTTCTTCCGGGGCATGAAGCGCCACGCGATCCTATTCACGGCCGGGGATGGCCCCACGTCAAGATCTTTTGACGGGATCGTGACGGGGAGCACACGGAGGGTCACGCCGTCGGAGCGCCGAGGTGGACCAGGGCGGCCGACGTCAGCGCCGTGACGCCCGCGGGAACGGCGAGCCGGGGGTCGGGACGGAAGCCGGGGGAGTGGTTCGGCGGCAGGGCCGCCATCTTGGCCGCGGCCCCGTCGCCCGCGGCGTCCGCCCACTGGCGCGGTCCGACGCATCCCAGCATCCAGTAGGCCGTGCGCACCTCGGTCGCGCCGTGCAGGGGGGCGCCGGCCGGGCCGTACAGCGGGAAGTCCTCGGTGGCCGTGGACGCGGGCCACGGGGCGACCCGGGCGGCACCGAAGACCTGTTCGTGAGCACGCCGCACCGCGGCCGCGGCGGCGGGGTCCGGCACCGTGGGGTGCGACCGCGCGAGGGTGCGGACGGACGGCTCGCGCGGGCAGCCGGAGGCCGCGCACTCGGCGGTCACGATGCGCCGCACGGCCGCCGTCACGCGGTCCAGCGCCGCGTCGGTGAAGGCGCGCACGGAGACCTCCAGCGTCGCCGACTCCGGCACGATGTTGCCCCGCGAACCCGCGTGCAGGGAGCCGACGGTGAGCACCACCTGCTCCGCCGGACTCGTCTCCCGCGACACGACGGTCTGCAGCCGCAGCACGATCGCCGCGGCCGCCACCACCGGATCCACCGCCAGGTGCGGGCTGGCCGCGTGACCCCCCGATCCGTGCACGACGACCTCGAGCAGCCGGCTGCCCGCCAGTACCGGTCCGTGCGCGTGGGCGACCATCCCGGCCGGCAGGGGGGCGGTGTGCTGAGCCAGGACGACGTCAGGGGCCGGGAAGCGGGTGTACAGGCCGTCCCCCAGCATGTCGCGGGCTCCGCTGAGGGTCTCCTCCGCGGGCTGGCCGACCGTCACCAGGGTGCCCGACCAGTGCCCGGTGGCGCCGGCGAGCAGCGCCGCCGTACCGCCCAGGCACGCCAGGTGCAGATCGTGGCCGCACGCGTGCATGACGGGCACCGGGCGGCCGTCGGCGTCGAGGGCGACGGCCTCGCTCGCGTACGCCAGCCCGGTGGCCTCCGCGACCGGCAGCGCGTCGAGTTCGGCGCGCAGCATCACCACCGGGCCGGGGCCGTTGCGGAGTACGCCGACCACGCCATGGCCGCCGACACCGGTCGTGACGTCGAACCCGGCGCCGCGCAGGCGCTCCGCGTGGCGTGCCGCGGTGCGCTCCTCGGCGCCGGACAGTTCGGGATGCCGGTGCAGGTCGAGGTAGTCCGCCACGGTGGGCCGCAGCACCTCCGGCAGGCCGTCGAGGACCGGGCCGCCGGTACCGGTCGCGGAAGGGCTCACAACTGGCTCCTTGTGGTGGGGCGTCGCGGGTGGTGGGAAGGCCGCCGTGGCGGCTGACAGCGGGGTGACAGCGGGACGCACGCGGATCTGCCAGCGGGCCCCGGTAGAAAAGGACTCGGGTACGGCGCAGGGTGCGGTTCTCCGCAACCGGCGTCCTGGGCCGGGCCTTTGTCGTCGCGTTCACCCATGGGCCGACCGGCCCGTTCCCTCAGGAGGAGACACGATGCCGCAGAACTCGCTGGAGTCGCTCGCCCAGGAGATCCTGGAGCTGGAGTCCGAGACCTTCGAGATCACCGACTACTCGGACGCGAGCGAGGTCATGCTGGGCTCGTCCACCAGCTGCTCGAGCACCAGCACCTGCTCCAGCACCACCAGCACCACCAGCTGCACCGCCTGATCCTCGGGATCCGGGTCGGAGCCCTCTGCGCCGCGGCTCGCGCCGCCGCGCAGAGGGCTTCGCGCTGTTCGCCGAAGGGGTGGACGGCTCAGGGGAACGGGTGCGGCACGCGGCGCAGTTCGTCCTCGCCGAGGTCGGTGTCCCGCAGCCCGGCCCGCCGGAACGCCGTGCGCAGCCGGGGCATGTGCAGGGCACGCTGACGTGTCCAGCCGAAGTCGATCGGCAGCAGCCCGGGGACCAGGGTCGAGACGGTGCGAAGGCCCATCCGCTCCTGCTCCGGCGTCGTCTGGTCGACGACGATCACGTCGAAGCCCGCCCCGGCCAGCACGTCCCGGCAGAGCAGGACGTCGTCCAGGAGGTCGCCCGTGCGCGGGCGGCGCGACTCCCAGTCGCCGTACAGCTCGTCCAGCGGCCGCACGGCGGCCGGCCGCAGATACGATGCGGCGTGTTCCGCCATCTCGGGCAGCCCGAAGAGCGCGGCGTGATCGGGCAGGCGCCGGACGAGCCCGAAGTCCCGTGCCATGGCGGCCAGTTCCCCGGGGCGCTCACGGACCTGGCCCGGCAGGTGGGGGATGTAGGTGAGGATCTCGGATACCGCGGACTCCACGGCCGTCTCGGGGTCGAAGGCGGCCCCGGCGGCGAAGGCCAGGGTGCCAGGCCCGCCGTCGCGGCGCACCGCCAGCCCGGTGGCCACCGGGACCGGCAGGTCCACCCGGTTGTCGAAGACATGGACGTCGTAGCCCTGCAGGGCGGCCCGGTCGACCATGGCGCGGGTCGCGCCGCGGGTGCAGGAGCCGAGGTCGATCTCCGTCAACCGGGCGTTGCCGTACCAGCCGAGCAGGAAGGAGTCCCGCTCGATGAGTTCCAGCAGCCCGAACAGCACCGCCTCCTCCAGACAGCTGCCGATGGCGCAGCCGTTGGAGCACTCGAAGACGAAGTTGTCCGCCGCCACGCCCGCGCTGTAGTGGACGAGCCGGGCCGGTACGAGCACCGGCCGTTCGTCGCGCAGCGACCACCCCCGGACCCACGGGATGGGGCGGTCCGGTGCGAAAGGGCTGAGCATCGGGTCGTCGCGGTACGTCTCCGGCGCGTACAGACCGCAGTCGCGCGGGTCGAGCGCCCGGTCGCCGAGCACGTCGTACGCCTCGGTCAGCAGGGCCCCGCGGTGCCGCCTGTGGGTGCCGGCGTAGCGTTCCAGCCCCTCCAGGAAGGCCAGGTCGCGGCTGGCCCGGAAGGAGTTGGCCTGGCCGCTCCAGGTGACGTCGGTCAGGCCCGCGTAGCCGCGCATGAAGACGCTCCCGGCGACCGGCGCGGTCGTCGGCGACTTCACGTCGGTCCAGGTGGTGGCGCCGAGGACGCCGCAGACCGGGTTGGCCAGCGCGTCGGCCGGCAGCGCGTACGAGCGCGGCGACCGCAGCCGGTACGCCTCCGGGGCCGGCTTGGCCCGCGGGACGAGCGCGGTGACCGGCTCCCCCGACTCCGACTCCGACTCCGCCCCCGCCCCTGCCTCCGTCCCGGCCTCCGGGACGCAGTGCGGGCAGAGCGGCTCGCCCAGCAGGGGGACCGAGGCGACCTGAAGGGTGGCCAGGTCCAGCCGGGTCACGCGGGGCAGCGGCCCGGAGGGGCCGCCGGTCAGGGCGTGCTCGTAGAGCGACGACACGGTGTCGACGACGTAGCCGGGAAGCGCGGGCCACGAACCGGCCGCCCGCGTCGCGGTGCCGGTCTCCCAGGCCTCGCGCTCGGAGCGGGTGCGCAGCCGCTGCCAGCGCATGGCGAGGCACTGGCCGCAGGCCGGTTCCGCGGCGTCGGTGCCGGGCCAGGGGCCGATGAGGACGGCGTCCCAGGTGAGATGGACCGTGGCCGCCGGGCGGTCGGCGCGGTGCGGATCGCGCCCCGGGGCGAGGGTGTCGGCGGCGCCGAGGGGCACCACCAGCGGCGGTGCCGCGGGGTGGCGTTCGGCGAGGGCGTCGCGCAGCGCGCGGACGGCGGTGTCCATGAGCGCCGAGGGCGGCGCGGCCGCGGGCGCGGCGAGATCGGTGGTCATCCGCGGTTGCTCCAACGGAAGGTCTTGGCGGCGATCAGCGCGAACAGCGCCGCGAATCCGATGAGTCCGGCGCACGCGACGGCGTAGTCGGAGGCGCTGGCGTGGTGGGTGTCGGAGAGCACGCCGAGGACGCCGTCGTTGAAGTAGCGCAGCGGCAGGGCGAGCGACAGGTCGCGCACCCACCCCGGCATCAGGTCGGCCGGGAAGAAGGACCCGGACAGGAACGCCATCGGCACCATGATGCAGTTGGCGATCGCCGCCACCGCCTCGGGCGTGTCGGCGAGGCTGCCGACGACCAGCCCGAGCGCCATGAACGCGGTGATGCCGAGCACCAGCACCGGGATCACCAGCGGCCAGCCCGACGCCAGGTGGAGCCCGAACATCGGCAGCAGCGCCACGCCGATGAACAGCGCCGCCTGGGCCAGCCCCACACCGACGGCCACGGCGTAACGGGACGCCAGCACCGACGTCAGAGAGGCGGGGGTGCGCCAGACCAGCCGCAGGATGTCGTCGCGGCGCCAGTGCATCAGGGTGAAGGCCACACCGAACATGGCCGCGTTGCCGACGCCCCAGGAGAGCACGCCGGGGGCGATGTAGTCGATGTACGGGGGGCCGTCGTCCTGGACGGTCTGCCCCTTGAAGATCAGGCCGAAGACGATCAGGAAGAGCAGGGGGAAGGCGAAGGTGAAGAAGACGGTGGTCCGGTCCCGGACGGCGGCCCGGTAGTTGGCCCGGGTCAGTGCGGCGTAGGCGCTCACGTCAGTGCTCCGATCCGGTCAGGGCGAGGTAGGCGTCCTCCAGCGTCGCGGTGCGGGTCTGCACGGCGTCGGGGCCGGCGATCTCGTTCACCGCGATGATCACCCGGCCGGCGACATGGGTCTCCATGACGACCTCGCCGTTCTCCACCTCGGCGCGCTCCACGCCTTCGATGGCCAGGGCGCGTTCGACGGTGATGCGGTCGGCCGGGACCAGGACGCGGGTGGGGGCCTTGAGCGAGCGGACCAGGTTGGCGGGGGTGTCCAGGGCGATGACCCTGCCGTGCGCCATGATCGCGACCCGGTCGCAGAGGGCCTCGGCCTCGTCCAGGTGGTGCGTGGTGTGGACGATGGTGCGGCCCTCGCTCTTCAGGCCCCGCAGCAGGCTCCACAGCGAGCGCCGGGCCTCCGGGTCGAGCGCGGCCGTGGGCTCGTCCAGCATGATCAGCTCGGGCTCGTGGACGAGGGCGGTGGCGATGGCCAGGCGCTGGCGCTGCCCGCCGGACAGGTCGTCGACGCGGGCGGCGCCGTGCTCGGCGAGGCCCACCTCCTTCAGCGCCCGGTCGGCGGCCTCGGGGCCCAGGCCGTAGAGGGTGGCCACGGTCCGCAGGTGCTCCAGCGCGGAGAGCCGGGTGAAGAACGCCGAGGCCTGGGTCTGGACGCCGAGCCGCCGCAGCAGTTCGGTGTTCCGGGGCCACGGGGACGAGCCGAGGACGGAGACGGTGCCGCCGTCGGCCCGCCGCAGCCCCTCGACCATCTCGATGAGCGTGGTCTTCCCGGCGCCGTTCGGCCCGAGGATGCCGAAGAACTCGCCGCGGCGCACGGTGAGCGACACCCCGTCCACGGCCTGTACGTCGCCGTAGCGCTTGCGCACGTCGTCGATCACCACGGCCTCGGCGGCCGGTTGCACTGGCGTCATCAGTTGTTCCCTTGGTTCCCTTGCTGGGTGATGGTCGTCGCCGGCCGGGTCCCGCGGGAGGTCCGCGGTCACGGCCGGCGGTGTCCCGGGCGGGCGCGCGGTGTCCCGCGCGTCCCGGCCCGCGTCCGGTGGGGTGTGCTGGACACGCCTGGCGCGTGCCGCCAGGCCCAGCCGCCACAGCACGACGGCGGTGAGCAGCAGGAGCGCCGGGGCCGGGCCCGCCACGGCGCCGAAGCGGTCGGCCAGTGCCCTGCCGGCCCAGAGCAGGAGCAGCGCGGCCGCCCCCGTCGTCAGGGCCCCGGCGAGCAGTCCGTACGCCGTGTAGACGGCCCGCGCCCGCGGCGGGTAGGCGCCGGTGCCCGGGCCGCGGCCGAACCGGCCCGCGACGGCGGCGCCCAGGTAGGCGCGGCTGCCCGCGGCGAGCCGCTCCACGCCCAGGCCGTAGCCGAGCAGCTTGTAGCCGTCCAGCGGCGGCAGCGGCACGAGGTTGGCGAGCGCGAACACGGCGCCGATCAGCAGCGCGCCGCCGAGCGCGGAGTGCAGCGGTCCGGGAGGCGCCCAGACCCACAACGGCCACAGCGGCAACAGTAGGGCGAGGTTCATGGCCGGCCCGGCGGCCGCGGTGGCGGCCTGGTGGCCGCGCCGGGCGAAGAACGGCACGTCCTGGACGAGGCAGTACATGTACGTCACGGGCAGCCGCCAGCGCAGGCCGATCTCCGTGACGGTGCCGCCGAAGGCACGGCCGACCAGGCCGTGCGCCAGCTCGTGCAGGGCCATGCCGACCCAGAGCCCGACGCCCACGGCCATCAACAGCGTTGGGTTGTGGGCCAGTTGGTTCATGTCGCGGACCAGTGTGCCGAACTCCGCGGTCAGATGGATCATCATCGCGAGGATCAGCAGCAGCACGGGGACGAGGAAGACCGGTGTGCGCGCGAAGGCCGTACGCCGGTGCAGGGCCTCGATGAGCGCCCCGGCGTCCGACACCATGCGGGCGTGCCCGCTCAGCAGCGTCGACCGGCCGGTTCGCCCGCTCCCCGGCTCCGGGCCGGCCGGTCCCTTCGGTACGTCCGTGCCGGTGAGCAGATGGCGCCCGTACAGCAGGCCCAGCAGCTGCCGCCAGTGCACGTCGCCGAGACGGGTGCCGAAGCGCAGCGCGTAGGCGTCGCCGACCTCGGCCAGGGTGCGCTCCCCGTCGAGCCGGTCCAGGACGAAGAACTCCTTGGCCCGCAGCTCGTGACGGCGGCCGCTGACCGGGTCCTTGACCGGATGGACCTCCGCGGCCCCGCGCAGCACCGCGGGACCCACGAGCAGGTCGGGACGCCGCCGCGGACGCAGTTCGAGCATTCCCGGGGCGGTCATCCCGTCCCCTCGCGCGCTCCGGCGGCATCCGTGCCCCCGCGCAGGGTGCGGGCGAGGACGTAGGCGAGGAAGGCCTCGTCGCGGATGGTCACCGAGAGCCGGTTGTTGGTCATGTGCATGTATGGGGACATGAGCATCGCGAGGGCGTGCCGCTCGTCGGTGATCCCGAACTCCTCGCCCCCGCTCCAGCGGCGGAAGACCAGCTCGCCGCCGGCCGCGAGGTCCCTTACGCGTCCCGCCAGTTCGCGGCAGTGCAGCGCCCAGCCGCGCAGGAAGGCGGGCAACTCCTCCTCCGCGCCGCCGCCGATGGCCGCCCTGACCGCAGTGAAGCGCCGGCCGAGTTCCGCGCCCATCTCGCCGTAGGCGCGGTCGTAGCCCTTGCGGGCGGTGAAGTCGGTCTCGGAGAAGGCGCCGTCCCAGAAGGCGTGGTAGCGCTCCAGGAAGTGCGCCAGCTCCTCGTCGTCGTGCAGGAAGGACGCGGACATCACCATCATCAACTGCGCGGCCGTCCCCAGCAGCACCGTGCGGACGTGCAGGTTCATCGAGCGCAGCGCCTCGATCACCAGGTCGCTGGAGCGCCGGAAGTGCCACTCGGCCAGGGCCACGCCCGCCGGGCCGCCGTACTTCCCGTACTCCGGCTCGTACGGTTCGAAACTCACCGAGTTGTTGTCCCGCAGCAGCATCCGGCCGTCCGGGCCGAGCAGCTTCTCGCGCTGCTCCTGCGGATACTCCAGCTCGAACAGCGTGTTGTAGAGGTCCGCGAGGAAACCGGCCTTGACCTCGTACAGCGCCGGCCGGGTGGTGAGGAAGCGCTGCACGGCGGCGAGCGCGCGGTCGCGGACCTCACCGGTCGCCGCGGCCGACGAGGGCTTCAGGCGCAGCCGGACGTGCGGGCCCTGCAGCCAGTAGTTGATGAAGAAGTACCCGGACAGCAGCCCGTCCTCGGTGAGTTCGTCCACGAGGGGTCTGACGCAGTCCAGGAGGAGCGGTCGCGGGCTCGCCGCGTAGAAGACGTGCAGCGCCTGCCATTCGCCGGCCGCGTCGGGGCCGCCGGCGGCGGGGCCGGTCCGGGCGGGAGAGGTCATGCCCGCTCACCATGTCCTTCCTCGTCGGTTACGGGATGTGCCGGGCCGGTGGGGATGATCTCCACCGCGAGTTCGGCGACGTGCCGGCCCCGGTCCGAGGTGACGTGCAGGTCGTCCTCGGCCGGGAGCATCTCCTCCAGGACGACGCGTCCCGTGGGGTCCTTCACCAGCCCCTCCAGGGCCAGCAGCGACAGCGGGCTGTCGAAGTCGACGTAGTGCGGCTTGGAGCCCCCGGCCCAGCCCCCGGAGCCGCCCTCACCGGGCAGCACGGTGGCGAAGGCCCGGGCGGGCACGCCGTGGACGCGGCGCCAGCGCTGCCACCGCAGGAACCAGTCGGCGTCGTCCTCCCCCGCGGGACGGAGCGGCAGGGCGGAGGCGTCCGCGGTCCAGCGGCGGCGGCTGAGCACCAGGGATCCGTGCCGGACCCGCGGCCGTCTCGTCACCCCGTCGAGGGCGGGTGCCTCCGGGACGCCGGTCCACACGTCGAGGGCCGTCTTGGAGGTGGGGGAGAGCAGCAGCAGGGTGCGCGGGATCTCGGGCAGCACCATGGGCACGAGGTAGCCCAGGTAGAGCGGGATGACCTCCTTGCCGAGCCGCCGCGAGCGCACGACCAGCCGGTCCTCGTCCGGGTCGTGCTCCACGAAGAGGTCGTCGAGGTGGATGCGGGCCTCCGGCGGGGCGGAGCCGGTCTCGCCGGGACACAGGATCTGATAGTCCGTCATTCGGCCGTGGAGGTTGAGGTTCGTGGTCGCCGAGCCCGCGGTGATCTCGGCGAAGACCGCACCTTCCGGCTGGGCGGCGCGCAGGGCCGCCAGCAGGCGTTCCGACAGTCCGGGGGTGTCGTCCGGGGTGTCGAAGCAGTGCGTGAAGCGTGTGAAGGGGAAGCACAGACCGCCGTAGGACCCGTTGAGGACGACCAGCGGGTCCCCGGGGCGGTCGGCGAGCTGTACAAAGTGGCTCTGCGGGGCGAAACCCCGCGGCAGCGGGGCGAGTTCGGCGGCGACCGCGTCGACGAGGTCCTCGTCGATCCGCAGCTCCGCCGCGTCCGCGTCGCGGGTCCGCCACCGCTGCCGCATGCCCTCCACGAACGCGGCCCGGGCCCGGTCCAGGGCGGTGATCTGGGGCAGCCCCAGCCAGTTCTCCTCCGCCGGGTGGCCGTCCGCGGCGTCGTGCGGGCCCCGCCGGGAGGTGAAGAGCAGATACTGCTCGAACAGGTCCTCGTGGAAGTCGTGGACCAGCCGCAGCAGGTCGTCGCAGCGGCCGCCGCTGCCGTACCGGGCCAGGAAGAAGCCCTTGAAGGTCAGCCGCTGGGCGAGGGAGACGTCGAAGGCGGGCAGCACGCGGGCGAGGGAGCGGAGCGGGCCCTCGGCGAGTTCCGTCCACCGTTCCGCGTCGGCGGTGACGGTTTCGGCGCTCGCCCGGGCGTCCTCGTAGAGCAGGGTCTGCGGCAGCGTGGTCCCGGAGGCGCCCAGGGACTCCACCACGGCGGGCAGTTCGCGCCGCAGGCCGGTGAGCAGTTCGCGCCGGCGGTCCGGCGGCGCACCGGCGTAGGCGGCGACGTCGGCGGCGGTCGCCTCCAGCCGCTCGGCGAGCCCGGTGGCCCACGGACGGCCCACCTCGCGCAGCGCGTCCTGGAAGGCCCGCAGCGGGTCATGGCTGTGCACGTCCGGGTGGAGGGAGTTGAGCTGCACCATGCCGAGCTGCAGCAGCGCCGACAGATAGCGCTCGGCCTCGTCGGCCGTCGCGCCGCGCTCGCTGCCCAGCCACGCGACGAGATCCCGGTGGCGCAGCCGGGGACGTTCCCGCAGCAGCCCGAGCAGGTCCTCCAGCGCGCCGCTGCGGCGCAGGAAGAACAGCCGGTCCCGGGCCGCGTCGAAGCTGACGGCCGCCGAGTCGTCGCCCGCGGTCACCGAGCGCCGTACGAAGCGGACCCGGTCGTCGTCCAGCTCCCAGCCCGAGGCGAGCGAGACCAGCAGGTCGCCGCGGCGCTCCGGATCCGCGGCGATCGCGTCGGCGAGCCGGCGCAGCACCACGACGTTCAGCCGTGCGTGCCCGGTCCAGCGCTCGGCGACACGGACACCCCCGCCGGACGTCCCGTTCGCGCCGTCCGCGCCGTCAGCCCGGAACTCGCCGACGGCGACGCCGGTGAAGGTGCTGAACGGGCTGGTCTTGCAGGCGGTGCGGTACAGATAGGCGAGCAGCGACCGCTCGATCTTCCGGCCCCGCTTGCCCGACGCGGCCGCGTCGCCCCGGATGTAGGCGTCCAGTTGCCCGTCCAGGGTCGGCGAGGCCAGCAGCAGACCGGTCCGCAGCTGCTCCCCGGCCGCCAGCTCGCGCAGCGCCTCCCGCCCCTGACCGAAGGCGGTCGCCAGCACGGCCTGTCCCTGGGCGCGCCGCTCCTCCCACGTCTGCCGGTCGCGCAGCCAGTGCAGCAACTCGGCGCCGATGGGGCCGTCGATGCGGGCGGCGAGCGCGAGGGCGCCCGGCACGTCCTGCGGAAGGCGGTTGTTGAAGACGGCACGCCGCAGCCGCAGCACCGCGCGGCGCATCGTGTCGTCCTCGTTGTCCGCGACGAGCGCGGCCAGAGGGTCGCTCAGCCGGGCGCCCGCCTCGCCCAGCCGGTGCTCCTCGTCCAGGATGCCGTCGGCCCACCCGCGGGCGTCCGCGCTGCGCAGCCGCTGTGCGGCCGCCACCGGCAGACCGGCCAGCCGCAGCATGAAGCGCGGGGACAGGGCCGCGGCCCGGCGCGCCGCCGGGCGTTCGAGTGAGGTGCTCACCGTGCCTCGCCCTCCTGCCCGGCGTCGTCGCCCCGCACGCCGCGGTCCTCCGCGGTCGGCGCCGACGGTACGAGCTCGTAGCGGAAGTCGGCCGGGCGCGGCCGCTCGTGGCCGACGAGCATCAGCAGCAGCGGCAGTTCCCCGGTCCCGGTGAGTCCGAGCTCCTCCGCGAAGGCGACGCTGTCGAAGCCCAGCGCCACACCGCAGGCGGTCCCGGAGGCCGCGGTGGCCGTGTAGACCGCCTGCGCGGCCGCGCCGATCGCGGCGCTCACGAGCCGGTACCCCCGGTCGCCCGCGGCGTCGAGGACCGCGTGGGTGCGGACGGCCGGGACGATCACGGCGGCCGCCTGCTCCAGGTTGTAGTTGTTGAGGAAGTAGTGGGCCTGCAGGAACGGGCCCGGCGAGCCGTGCTTCAGCAGCCGCAGTTCCGCGGCTTCCGCGTCGTAGGCGTACACGCCCTGCGCCACGCCCTCGACGTGGTTGACGAAGACGTAGAGCGACGCCAGCCGGGGACCGCCGGACGGCGTGACGTCGGTGGCGAGTGCCGCGCCCGCCTCCGCCGCCTTCAGCGCCGCGGCCAGATGCTCCCCGGACAGCGGACGGATGCCCGTGAACCGCCCGAAGCTGCTGCGCCGCGCGCGCAGCGCGCGGCGCACGCTCAGGTCCATCGGCGCCGCGGGCGGCAGCGGTCGCCGTTCCCCGCCGGGTGGTACGGCCGGGGCCGCCGCGTCCTCCAGCGCCTCCGGAGCCGGACGGGCCGCCGCGCCGTCGAGCGTGGCGCGGTGCACCTGCCGCACGGTGTCGAAGGTCAGGACGCGGCGCGACCGTTCCTGCTCGATCCGGCGGACCCCGGAGGTCCCCGTCCCGGCCGGTGCCGCGGGGACGGCGCCCTCCCAGCGCAGCGGCACGACGGCGAACACCCCCTCGTCGTCGGCCTCCGCCCCCAGCAGCCGGCCCAGCCTCGGCTCGTCGAACCACAGCACCGGGTCGATCCGCAGCCCGCGGGCCTGCGCCCACATGCGCCAGGTCTGCAGCAGCGCCCCGGTGTCCATGGTCACCACGTGGTAGGCGAAGCTGTTGTACTTGAAGGAGTTCTGCCAGAACTTCACACCGAGGACGAGGAACTGGTCGGTGTCCCGGTGCAGCCGGTCGTCCCCGACGGCGGCGCGGACCTCCCCCGACACATCGCCGGTCAGCAGCCGGTGGACGGCGTGGTGCGAGGGCGCGTAGTGGTACACGCCCGGTGTCATCGGGCCCGACGCACCGCTGACCCAGTGCACGCCCACCGGGTAGAGGCCGCCTCCGGAGGCCGTGCCGCGCGACCAGTTGGCCTGGGTGTACATCGGCAGCGTGCCCAGGTCGGTGTTGGCCTGCACCGCCAGGCGGCGGCCGACCAGCCCGTACGAGTCGCGCAGCATGCCACCGAGCAGCGGCAGCGTGAAGGCGGCGTCCCCGTGCGGCCCGGCCAGGCCGCGGCCGACCCCGGCGTCGTCGGGGAAGTCACCGTCGGGCAGCGGGAAGCGCTCCGCGCCCGGGTAGTACTTCTCCTTCCTGGGCCGGTCCACCCAGTCGGGTTCAAAGTCGGCGGGCTCCATCGCGACCCTGCCACGCCGCATCACCGCGGTCGCGTACTCATGGGTGTGCCCCATGTCCGGTCCTCTCTGTCTGCGGCTGTTCTGCTGCCGTGCACGGGCGGCGGTTCACGGGAAGGGGTGCGGGGCGAGGTTCAGCTCGTCCGTCCGCAGGTCGTGGTCGGTGAACCCGGCCTCGCGCGGGGCGGTGCGCAGCCGGGGCAGGTGCAGGGCGCGCTGGCGGTGCCAGCCGAAGTCGATGGGGACGAGCCCAGGCACCAGGACGGAGGCCGTGTGCAGCCCCACGTCGCGCTGTTCGGGCATCGTCTGGTCCACGACGACGACGTCGAATCCGTGGGCGGTCACCGCCGCCACGGCCGCCTCCAGGTCCTCGCGCAGGTCGGCGGCCGGGGGGCGGCCGGTCCGCAGGTCGGCCACGGCGAGCGGCGCCGCCCCGGGACCCTCGCGCCCGCCGAGGAGGAAGGCGGCGTGGCGGGCCATCTCCGGCAGCCCGTACATCAGGGGGTGGTCGTGGAGCACATGGACCGTCCCGAAGTCCGCCGCCATCGCGGCCAGCCGGTCGTGGTCCCGCTCGGTGCGGCGCCGCAGTTTGACCGCGTCCGTGGCGATCTCCGACAGGCCGGCGGCGAGCGCGGCCTCCGGATCCCACGCGGCCCCGGCGCCGAAGCAGAGTGTGCCCGTGCCCCCGTCCATGTGTTCCGCGACGGCCGTCACCACGGGGACCGGGAAGGTGATCCGGGTGTCGAAGAACCGGGCGCGGTAGCCGTACATCGCCAGCCGTTCGACCATGTGCCGCGTCGCGGGCCTGGCGCTGGTCGCCGGGTCGATCTCGGGCAGTGGCAGACCGGCGTACCAGGCGATGAGGAAGGCGTCCCGCTCGACGGCCTCCATCAGGCCGAACAGCACGGCCTCCTCCGGACTTCCGCCGGAGGCGCACCCGTTGGAGCTCTCCTGTACGAACCGGTTCTCCAGGCCGCCGGGGGCGTGGTAGTACGCCAGCACCTCGGGCACCAGCAGCGGGCGCCGGTCGCGCAGCGAGTACCCCCACACCCACGGGATCGGCCGGTCGGGCGCGAACGGCCGTACCAGCCGCTGGGCCCGGTAGAAGGCGTCCGAGTAGACCCCGCAGGTCCGCGGGTCGAGGGCCTGGTCGCCGAGTTCGGTCAGCGCGGCCACGACCGTGGTCCGCTTGCCGCGGGCCCGCATCCCGGCCAGCCGCTCCATGCCCTCCAGGACGCCGACCCGCACACTGCGGGCGTAACTGCCGGTGTGGCCGCCCCAGTAGGACTCCCGCAGATAGCTGCCGGAGCGGAGGGTGAAGGCGCCGACCGTGGAGGCGGTCGACGCGGAGGTGAGGTCCGGCGCCACGGACGGCCCGAGCATCCCCGTCACCGGATTGACGAACGCCTCCAGCGGCAGGTCGTACGCCTCGATCGGCCTGCCGCGGAATCCCGAGGGATCCGCCTTGGGCACGCTGCGCGGTGTGACGGTCGCGCCCGCGGCGGTGTCGGGGACGCGGCGGTCGCAGTCCGGGCACTCGGCGTCCGGCACGACCACCGCGCGGTTGACCTCCAGGGTCTCCAGATCGAGCAGGCGGACGACGGGGTGACGGCCGCCCGACTCCGCTCCGGCGCGCCCGCCGGCCGCGGCGACGAGCGCGGCCACGGCGTCCATCGCGAAGGCGGTGGTGAAGGGCCACGGGCCCGTCGCCGCGGTGGCGGAGCCGAGTTCGAGGGCGTCGCGCAGGATGCCGGGGCGTACGGCCTGCCACCGCCGCGCCAGGCAGCGGGTGCACGCCGGCGTACCGCCGGTGCCGGGCACGGGCCCCACGAGGGCGTGGTGCCCGTACAGGTGCACGGGCGTGGCGGGGGAGCCGGGTGCCTCGCCCGCGGGGACCTCCTGCTCGTCCCGGAAGCCGAGCAGGGTCACCCGCGGCGGGGCCACGGCGTCCGGGTGGCGGCCCAGGCCTTCGCCCAGCAGCCCTTCCACGACGCCGGCGGCGCCGGGCGGCCGCGCGTCGACGTCAGAGCGCATCCACGGCCCCGCGGGTGAGCAGGACCCGGGCGACGTGCACACCGGCCGAGCGGAGATCGGCGGAGCCCGTGACGGCGACCAGGGCGTCCAGGCCGCGGTCCCGCACCCGGCGCAGCACCTCGGCCCCGTCGGCGGCCGCCGGCCCGCCGGCGTCGGCCTCCCCGGTGACGGCGACGGTCATGGGGTCGAGATCGCCCAGGAACGGGTCGCCTGTGTCGAGCGGCGCCGTCAGCGCGTCGTCCCTGCCGAGCTGTACCTGCCCGAGGAGGTCGCGCAGCGCGCCGACCGCGGCCCGGCGCGCGGTGGGGGCGGCGTCGATCGCCCACAGCGCGCGCCCGGTGTGCGGGTCCGAGGCGCGGGCGAACATCACGGGGGCGAGTCCCTCGGGGCCGCCCAACTCGAGTAGTTCGGCGTCGAGTCCGAGGGTGGCCGCCGAGCGGCGGAGGAAGACCACCTCCGGGTCGTCGGCGGACCGGTGGGGGGCCGTGGGGGCCACCGCGCAGCGGGACCGCAGCGCCGCGGTCAGCGTGTGGAAGGCCACCGCCGTGTACAGGGCGCGCGCCGCCGCTCGCGACGGTGACGGCCCCGCGGCCGACCCGGCGGAGGTCGGTACGAAGAGCCGTTCGCCGTTGTGGCCGCCGAAGGTCCGCACGGCCGCCGCGGGAACGAGCACGGTACGGCCCTCGGCGAGGGACGCGGCCGGGACCCAGGAGCGCACCGCGTCCGCGGTCGCGCCGGTGCCGGAGGCGATGTCCAGGCGGTCCGGGGCCAGCAGGGGCCACTTCTCACGGGCCACCTCCAGCGCGGCGCCGGCCACGACACCCCGCTGCGGGACGACGTGCTCGGCGTAGACCTCCGCGGCCCGGTACAGCGCCCGCACCCGGGCCCCCGCGACATGGTGCACGTCGAACGCCGTGATCTCCCGCGGCCCGCGGTGCCCCACGGCCAGCCGGACGGTGCCGGCCTTCAACGGGGTCTGCTCCCACGCGTCGTCGGCGAACGCGCCGAACACCCCCGCGCGGGAGTGGGTCAGCGCCGAGCGGGCGTCGAGGGCCGCGAGGGCCGCGTCGGCGTCCCCCTCGGGCGTCACCTTGCCGGACGCGGTCTCGACGAGGTCATGGCCGTCCGTCAGGTCCGCCGCGGTGGTGGCCGGTTCGGCGGCGGGGTCCTCGTTCTCCCCGCAGAAGGGGCAGCGCGGATGCGGCAGCAGGGGTTCGGTGACGACGTCGAGGGAGTCGAGGTCCTGCAGCACCAGGCGCCCCTCGGTCTCCGCGGCGAGCACGCCGGTGACCAGCCGGAACACCTCGTACGCGAGCAGGTTGCCGAGCATCGCCGCCGGTGGCCCGGACACCCGCCCCGGCTCGGCCCGCCCCGGGTCGTCCAGGCGTACCGCGCTCCACAGGTCGGCGGCCGCGCCCGGCTCGCCGTTGGCGCCGAGCCGGAGCGCGGCGCAGGACCAGCAGCCCGCCGTCCCCGCGGTCATGACCGGGCCCACGACCGCCTGGTCGCCGAACGTCCAGGCGGGCAGGAGCCGGACGCCCTCGGGTACGCCGGCCTCGAGGAGCCGGAGCGGAGCCGCCGGCGTCCCCGTCGTCAGGACCACGTCGTAGCCGGCGAGGTCGTCCCAGCCGTCGTCGCCCGTCACGTCCCACCGGACGATCTCCACGGGACAGCCGTCGTCCTCCAGCCCGGCCGTCTCGCGCAGCGCCTCGGCGAAGGGATCGGTCCCGGGCCCGGTGGCGGCGGGGAGCGCGAGCGCGCCGCAGCCGTTGCGGACCAGGCTCAGCGCGCACCACCGCGCCACCGGGTCGTCGCCGAGCACCGCGACGCGGGTGTCGCGGAAGCGGCGGAAGCGGCTCCCCGCCTCCCCGGCGTAGTGGTCGATGTAGTCGATCTGCGCCGCGAAGCGCTCCGCCACCTCGGGGGCCAGCTCGTCGAGGCCGTCGCTCCCGGGGACGACGTCGCGGGCGAAGCCCCTCCCGTACAGCGCCCCCACCAGCTCGCCGACCATGGTCCGCTGCTGCTCGCCCAGGCCCGCGCAGATCTGCTCGACCCGGTTCGTCCCGTTCAGGTGGGGGACGACCAGCGTGGCGAACCGGTAGGCCGATCTGCCGCGCAGATTGAATCCACCGTGGGCGTTATGGAATACAACGCCGTCCGGTGTCTCGGTGAAAAGAACGTCACGGCGGATACGGGGATACGAATGCGCGACTTCCTCGTACGCAGCGGTCATGCCGTTATTACTCCCATTCGGGCGCGATCAGCGGACAACGGATACCGGCGGTAACATTCCCGGAACCGCCGGGAACGGCGATCAGGCACTGGAGGGCATATCGGGACCGGACGCCTCCGTCCGTAATTCCATCGCCCCGCGGGCGAGAATGCGGAGGGAGTCGTGCATTCGGTAGTGGCCGTCCGGCCCCTCTTCCAGGAGGCCCGCCCCGATGAGTGTTTCGAGGACCTGGGCGGCGCCCCTGGACAGAAAAGGCTTGCCGACCGGGGCGCCGGCCGGAGCGATATCGCGGCGGGCCGCGGAATGGTCTCGACCAGTGGCGCCGGAATGCGGCGGGAAAGATCTCGGAGGGCCGGCCGAGAGGTCCTCGCCCCGCAGCACCGCGAGCTCCAGCCGCTGCAGGGCGGGCCCCGGGTCGACGCCGAGCTCGGTGCGCAGATACTGCTTCACCACCCGGTACTCGCCCAGCGCCTCGGCCCGCCGCCCGGTCCGGTGAAGGGCCTCGACGAGCTGCGCCCAGAAGGGTTCGTGCGCCGGGTGGGAGCGGGCCACCGGCCACAGTTCGGCGAGCACCCGGCGACATCGGCCGAGCGCCAGCTCGATGTCGAAGACCCGCTCCATGGCGTGCAGCCGCTCCTCGGTCAGCCGGGGCACGACCTCACGCTGCAGGATGTCGGAGTGGATGTTGGCCAGCAGCGGGCCCTGCCACAGGGCCAGCGCGGTCCGCAGGATGCGCAGCTCCCGCTCCGGGTCGGCCGCCTCGTCGGCGCCGCGCAGCAGTTCGCGGAAGGCGATCAGGTCCAGCGAGCCGGCGTCCGCGCGGATCCGGTACCCGCCGGGGACGGCCTCGATCAGGGTGCCGGCGATGCCGTACTTGGCGAACAGCTGCCGTAATCGCTGCACGCAGGTGTGCAGGGCGGCCCGGGCGCTGACCGGTTGCTCCTCTCCCCAGACCACCCTTTGCAGGAATTCGGCACCCACCGTGGAATTGGGGTGCAGGAGGAGAGCCGCGAGGAGATTGGCGGGCTTCGACGGCTGCAGTGCGATGACGTCGCCGCCGTCCGCTATCCTCACCGGTCCGAGCATGAGGAACTTCGGACTGAATTCATCCGAATCTAATAAGGTGTTCGGTCCGAGGTCACCGGACGCTTCTTGGACACGGTCGACAGATTGCCTTTTATGCATTTCCGCCCACACTCCCCGCTGACGCCGGGAACGTATCACGCGCACGAACTCGTCACAAGGGGTCCGCAAGGCCTTCCCGGGGGGATTGCCGCGGCAGCGTATGCACCATTTAACCTAAAACATCTACGCGTGTCGACCCTGCGTGCGAAAAATTCCCCCGGCCCCTTCCAGTGAACTTCGGGCATTGCTCCACGAATGTGCGGAAGTCGGTGCGGAGCGGCACAGGGGGATTCCCCTCCTTTTGTGCCGCCACCCGCTCGCCCGGCCGCCGGCCGCTCCGCCCCGGGTTGTGCGGCGCGGTCGGCGGCCCGTTGCGGCATGGGGCGTACACGTGCCGGTTGGCGGCGTAAAAGTCCCGCGCACCGGGTAAGGAGGGGTCCGTGGGTGTCCCGGACACACGGGACCACCCCGGGTCACGCAGTCGGCGTGGCCCGTCAGCTGGCACGTGAAGGATGGACGCGGTGGCGACAGGCGTCGTGAAGTGGTTCAACTCGGAAAAGGGCTTCGGCTTCATCGCGCAGGACGGGGGTGGCCCCGACGTGTTCGCGCACTACTCGAACATCGCCGGCAACGGCTACCGCGAACTGGTCGAGGGTGAGGCCGTGACGTTCGACGTCACCCAAGGGCAGAAGGGGCCGCAGGCGGAGAACATCATCCGCAACTGACGGTTCGTGACCGGGGTGGCCGGGTCGCCACCGGGAGCGCACACCGCGCGACCGGGAGTGCCCCGGCCACCCCGTCGCCGTCTCCGTGCACCCGCGAGGACCGGCGCCGCCCGCGGCGCCGCGCCCCCGCGGACCCCTCCCGGGCGACCGCGCCCGGGGCTGCCGCGAAGCCGCGGCCCCGGGCCGTGCCGTCCCGGTGTTCGGGTTCCCGGGCGTGCCGCTCAGGCCAGCCGCAGGGTGACGTACGGGATGGTGTCCCCGGGCAGTACGTAGCGCTCGACCTCGACGAAGCCCCGCGCCTCCGCGAAGCGCAGCCCGTCGGTGTTGGAGGCCAGGACGATCGTCTCGATCGCCCTCGCGCCCAACTCGCGCGCCCGGTCCGTCCCCTGGGCGTAGAGCCGCTTGCCGAACCCCTTGCCGCGGTGGTCGGGCAGCACCCGGGCGATCACCGTGGCGACGGCCTCCTCGCCGGTGGGCGGTCGTACCGTCGTGCAGCCCACCAGGACGTCACCGAGGTACGCGACCTCCAGGTGGTTGCGCCGGGAGCGCTCGCGCACGTCCTCGAGGGACAGCGGGTCGGTGGGGATGATCGTGTTGTGGACGAACCGCCAGTCCTCGAGCATGGCGTCGCCATGGGGCCGTTCGATGCGAAGGGTCGACATCGCAGCAGGAAACCGGTGTGCGGCGAGGAGCGTCAACCGCATTTGCCGCCGCCCCCGGCCCGGTGGGCCGCGTCGCGCGGACCGCCGGGGGACCGGAGCGGTTAGCGTGGGCCGGGATCCTGAGGAGCGCCCTGGTGCAGACCACCCTTGCCGTGCTGTTCGCCCTTCTCGCGGCGATCAGCAACGCCCTGGCCACCGTTCTTCAGCGCTACGCGGCCCGGACGGTCCCGCTGTCGGTGGGGCTGCGCCCGGCGCTCATGGGCGAGTTGCTGCGCAAGCCCGTCTGGCTTGCCGGATTCGGCGCGGTGATCGCGGCGGCGGCCTTCCAGGCCCTGGCCCTGCTGAACGGCGCACTCTCGCTCGTCCAGCCGCTCTTCGTCCTGGAACTGCCGTTCGCCCTGTTCATCGGCGGCCTGGTGCTGCACCGGCGGATGCCGCCGCGCGGCTGGGCCGCCGTCGCCGCCATGGTGGTGGGTCTGGGCCTCGGGCTGTGGGCGGCCTCGCCCAGCGGCGGGGTGCAGCGGCCGGGCACCGGCGTGTGGCTGATGGCGCTGCCCAGTTGCGCCGCCGCCGTCCTGCTGCTCATCGCCGTCGCCGTCCGGCGCCCCGAAGGCCGGGTGCGCGCCGCGTGCTTCGGCCTCTCGGCGGCGATCTGCTACGCGCTGACCGCGGGGCTCCTCAAGGACGCCACGCAGCTGTGGAACACTGACGGCGCCGCCGCCTTCTTCACCGCCTGGCAGACGTACGGATTCGCCCTGGTCGGGGTCGCGGCCGTCTTCCTCCTGGAGAACGCCATGCAGTCGGGACCACTCGTGGCCTCGCAGCCCGCGCTGACCCTGGGGGACGCGACCGTGAGCCTCGCCCTGGGGGTGACGGTCTTCGAGGAGTACCTGCGGGGCGGCTGGTGGCTGCTCCCCATGCTTGCGGGCGCGTTGCTGGTGGTGGCCGGCGCGCTGGTGCTGGTGCGCGTCCCCTTCGTCCGTACCGTGGTCGCGCCGGACGCGCCGCCCCGCTGAGCCGGGCGCCGGAGCGCGCGGCGTCCGCCCGGGGAGCCCCGAGGTGCGGTCGGGGTCCTAGTCGAAACCGAGCTCGCGCAGATTGGTCTTGGCCAGCTCCACGATCTCGT
This sequence comes from Streptomyces sp. NPDC026673, assembly GCF_040638135.1. Taxonomy (NCBI): domain Bacteria; kingdom Bacillati; phylum Actinomycetota; class Actinomycetes; order Kitasatosporales; family Streptomycetaceae; genus Streptomyces; species Streptomyces sp. NPDC026673. The sequence continues at coordinate 93,800 of NZ_JBEZXR010000023.1, forward strand.
CGGCCCGTCCGGACAGGATCGTGCGGGTGGCGAAGAGCGTGAATCCCTTGAGCTGGCCGTAGGTGATCTTCGGGGGCAGGGAGAGCTCATGGCGCGCGGTGCGCGCGTCGACCAGGGCCGGGCCGTCGTGGTCGAACGCTGCCGCGAGCGCCTCGTCGAGCTCCCCGGGCCGTTCGGCCCTGGCCCCGAACAGTCCCGCCGCTCGGGCGATCGCGGCGAAGTCCGCCTCGCCGAGGTAGGTGCCGTAGTTGACGATGCCCGCGGCCTTCATCTCCAGTTCCACGAAGGACAGCGCGGTGTTGTTGAAGACCACGGCCTTCACCGGCAGGTCCAGCTGACGCAGCGTGAGCAGTTCCCCGAGGAGCATGCTCAGGCCGCCGTCGCCGCACAGGGCCACCACCTGGCGGCCCGGGTGGGAGGCCTGGACGCCGATGGCGTGCGGCAGCGCGTTGGCCATGGTGCCGTGATTGAACGAGCCGACGAGCCGCCTGCGGCCGTTCATCGTCAGATAGCGGGCCGCCCACACCGTGGGAGTGCCGACGTCGGCGGTGAAGACGGCGTCGGCGGCCGCGAGTTTGTCGACGGTGGCGGCGACGTGCTGGGGATGCATGGGGGAGTCCGACGGGCCGGCCGCGGCGAGGTGGTCCAGCCGGCCGCGCACCCGCCGGTAGTGGCCGGTCATCCGGTCGGCGAAGGTCCGGTCGGCCTTGGGGCGGAGCAGCGGCAGCAGAGCGGCGGCGGTGTCCTTGACCGTGCCGACCAGCGGCACCTCGACGTCGGTGCGCCGCCCGATGTTCTCACCGCGTACGTCGACCTGGACGACGGGCACGTCGGGGCCCGGATAGAACTGCCGGTACGGGAAATCGGTGCCGAGCATCAGCAGGGCGTCGCAGTGCTCCATCGCCCGGTAGCCCGAGCTGTAGCCGATCAGGCCGGTCAGCCCCACGTCGTACGGGTTGTCGTGCTCCAGGAACTCCTTGCCGCGCAGCGCGTGCACCATCGGCGCCTTCAGCGCCTCGGCCAGCGCCACCGCCTCGTCGTGGGCCCCCCGGCACCCGGCGCCGCCGAGGATGGTCACCCGTTCCGCCGCGTTGAGGACCTCCGCCGCGCGGGCGAGAGCGGCGTCGTCCGGCCGTACGTGCGAGGCGGTCCCGACCACGGGCCGGGGCGGGGCCGGCAGGTCGCTGTCGGCCAGGAACAGCTCGCCCGGGATCACCAGGACCGCGACGCCGCCGCGCTCCAGTGCCGCGCGCATCGCGATCCGCAGCAGCCGGGGGACCTGCTCCGGGATGCTCGCCATCTCGCGGTAGACGCTGCACTCGCGGAACAGCTCCTGCGGGTGCGTCTCCTGGAAGTACTCCCCGCCGATCTCGGCACGCGGGATGTGCGCCGCGATCGCCAGCACCGGCACCCGGCTGCGCTGGGCGTCGAACAGCCCGTTGATGAGATGGAGGTTGCCCGGGCCGCAACTGCCCGCCGCCACGGCCAGCTCCCCGGTGAGCGCCGCCTCGCCCGCGGCGGCGAAGGCGGCGGTCTCCTCGTGCCGCACGTGGGCCCACGAGACGTCCTTGTTGCGCCGCAGGGCGTCGGTGAAGCCGTTCAGCGAGTCCCCTGGCAGGCCGTAGACGCGCCGTACTCCGGAAGCGGCCAGGGCCGCGACCATCACTTCGGCGACGGTGGTACCCAAGAGGACTCCCTGGCGGCTCGTCGGGGAACGGCTGCGATGCCCGCGGCACCCCGGTCAGTTTGTGCCACATCGGGAGATTCGCGTGAAACGACACGGCGGGGCCGCCGCCGGGACCCGGGACGGTGAAGTCGGCTCGCGCGGTGCCCGGAGCGGCCGGCCTCAGATCCACCCGCGGCGGGTCGCCTCCATGGCGATCTGGAAACGCGTCTGCGCGCCGAAGCGCTGCATGAGGCGGGTGACGTGGCGCTGGACGGTCCGCTCGCTCCAGCCGAGGGCCCGGCCGGCCGACTTGTCCGTGGCGCCCGCGGCGAGCAGCGTGAGCAGCTTGGCCTCCTCCGCGGTGAGCTCGTCCGGCGCCTGGTCGAGCCTGCCCACCGGACCGCCGTTCGCGGGCAGGCGTACCTGCACGCTGCGCTCCCACAGCGCCTCGAAGAGGGCGATGAGCGCGTCGAGCAGGGGTGAGGGGTGGATCAGATAGGACGCGGTCACCACGTTGTCGCCGGGGCGCAGCAGGGGGATGATGGCCAGCCGGTCGTCGGAGACGGCCAGTTTCATCGGCAGGCCGGGCGCGACCCGGGCCTGCTCGCCGTGGCGGATGCCGGCGGTGACGTCCGCCAGCCAGCCGGGCAGCGCGAGCACGGTGCTGTCGTAGATGACGCGGTAGGCGACGCCCCGTTTGAGCAGTTCGAGTTCGATCGGGTTGGGCTCGGTGTGCTCCTCGACCGCGGCGTACGGCGGCCGGTCGAAGCCGCGGACCTGCGTACGGGTGCTCTGCTGCAGCTGCGCCCAGCGGCGGTTGACGTCGTCCCGGCCCGAGACGACCTCGACCAGCTCGCCGGGGTTCACGAAGCGCGTTCCGGCCCGGTACAGGTCCATCAGGCCGGCCACTTGTGAGCGTACGTCGTTCAACGCCCGCTCCCGGTCCCGCAGTACGGCCTCCAGGGCGCTGTCGGGGGAGACCGCGGCATAGGTGACGGGGCGTCCGGTGGAGCGGACGGCGAGGCCGAGGGAGACCAGCGACCGCACGCAGCGGCGCGTCACGGGAGGGGGGAGCCGGCAGTCGTGGGCGAGCTCCGCGACCGTGGCGTGTACGCGGCGTATGAGGGCCTCGTACACCGATTCGTCCTGCCGGCTCAGGCCGATGGATTCGAGCATGGTCCGCGGTCCCGCCTTCGCGCTCTCTTCACGTGTCGTACTCCCGTCACCTGACGGGAAGTCGCCCTCGGATCATCTTGTCAGCCCGGTGAAGCGGATGTCAGCGTTCCCCGCGGTACGTCGTCATTCCGGCCCGAGGACGTGGACACACGTCGCACGAAGGAGCGCCCATGCCGCTGTCCGCTCGCCGCCTGCTACGGCATCGCCGCCACCGGGCGTGGTTGCCGGCCCTCGGGATGTGCGCGCTGCTGCTGACCGCGCTGCCGGCCTCGGCGCAGGAGAACGGCGGCCCGACGGCACCGGCACCGGCGCACACCGGGCGGGAGAAGATCGACCCGACGCTGCTGCGCAGGATGGACGCCGCCCAGGCGCGGGGCGACGGGCGCGTCGAGGCCGCCGTCGTGCTGCGCGACCGTACCGGACTCTCCGGGCAGGGCGCCGCGCCGAGCGCGGTGCGGGCCGAACTGACCAAGAGCGCACGTTCCGTGCAGTCCCCCGTGGTGGACCTCGTCGAGTCGCGCGGCGACCAGGTGCTGAACACCTTCTGGCTGAAGAACATGGTCCTGGTGAAGGCCAGGCCGCAGACCCTCCAGGAGCTGGCCGCCCTCGCGCCGGTGGACCACATCATCCCCAACTTCACCCTCAAGGCGCCCCCCGCCGAGCCCGAGAAGGCCGTCAAGGCGCCCCGTGCGGCCGCCGCGGAGGCGAGCACCTGGGGCCTGACGAAGATCGGCGTCGACAAGGTGCGCGCCGAGCAGGGGCCGACGGGCAAGGGGGTGCGCGTCGCGGTCCTGGACACCGGTGTCGACATCGACCACCCCGACCTGGCCGGGAAGCTCGCCACCGACGACGCGGCCGACCCCGCCCACCCCGGCGGCTGGCTGGAGTTCACCGCCACCGGCGAGGCGGTCGCCTCGCTGCCGCACGACAGCAGCTACCACGGCACGCACGTGGCCGGCACCATCGCCGGCGGCGACGCCTCGGGCACGCGCATCGGCGTGGCGCCGGACGCCGACCTCATGGCCGGTCTGATCATCCCCGGCGGCTCCGGAACGCTCGCCCAGGTCATCGCGGGCATGGAGTGGGCGATCGCCCCGTACGACGCGGACGGCAAGCCCGCCGGTGAACCCGCCGACGTCGTCAGCATGTCCCTCGGGGCCGAGGGCTACGCGGACGAACTGATCGAGCCCACCCGGAACATATACAGCGCCGGGATCTTCCCCTCCTTCGCCATCGGCAACCAGTGCGTCAGCGGCTCCGCCAGCCCCGGCAACGTGTACGAGGCGGTGTCCGTCGGTGCCACCGACGACGCCGACGACGTGGCCGACTTCTCCTGCGGCGAGGTCGTCGACCGCAGCGACTGGATCGACGCGCCCGCGGAATGGCCGCAGTCGTACGTCGTTCCCGATGTCTCCGCTCCGGGCGTGGACGTCCTGTCCACGCTCCCGGGTGGCGAGTACGGCCTGCTCAGCGGCACCTCCATGGCCACGCCGCATGTGTCCGGCACCGTCGCGCTGATGCTCCAGGCCCGCCCGGACCTCACCGTCGACGACGCCCTGGCCATCCTCACCGGCACCTCCTTCTTCGACCAGCGCTACGGCGCGCGCCCCAACCCCCGCTACGGCTGGGGCCGGATCGACGCCTACGCCGCCGTGAAGGAGGCGGGTCTGCGCAGCGGAGTCCGCGGCACGGTCAAGGACGCCAGGACCGGCCGTCCGCTGGCCGGTGTGACCGTGGCGCGCGCCGACAACGGACGCACCGTCACCACCGGTGCCGACGGCCGTTTCGAGGTGCGCCTCGGCGCCGGCACGCACGAGCTGCGGCTGACCCGCTTCGGCTACGTGCCGCAGGAGACGACCGCGCGGGTGCGGACCGACCGGTACACCGACGTGTCCCCGCGGCTCGACCGGACCCGCCGCGGAGTGATCACCGGCCGGGTCACCTTCGGACCGACCGGCTCCACGGTGCCCGGGGCGACGGTCACCGTCCTCGACGTCCCGGACCCCCTGAAGGCGACGACCGACCGCGAGGGCCGCTACACGATCCGCGACGTCCCCGTCGGCGCGTACGAGGTGTCCGCCAACGCGCCGGGGATCTCCCGTTCCAAGCCCGTACGGGTCGTTGTCCGCGGACTGGGCCGGGCGACCCGCGCCGCCCTGGAACTGCCCCGCCCGTCCGCGACCGAGCGCGTGTCGCTGACCTCCGAGGGCAAGCAGGGCAACCACGAGGCGTGGTGGCCCCGGCTGAGCGCCGACGGTTCGGCGGTGGCCTTCGCCAGCCCGGCCTCCAATTTCGCGCCCGGCGACACCAACGGCGAGCTCGACATCTTCGTCACCGATCTGGACACCCGGGAGACCGAGCGCGTGTCGGTCGCCTCGGACGGCACCCAGGCCGACAGCTTCTCCCTGTCACCCACGCTCAGCGCCGACGCCCGCGTGGTCGGCTTCAACAGCGGCGCCGGCAACCTCGTGCCCGGCGACACCAACCAGCAGACCGACAGCTTCGTGCACGACCGAAGGACCGGCACCACGGAACGCGTGTCCGTCGCCTCCGACGGCACGCAGGGCAACGGACTGTCCTCCGCCCCCGCCCTGAGCGCCGACGGACGCTACGCGGTGTTCAACAGCGACTCCGACAACCTGGTGCCCGGCGACACCAACAACACCACCGACGTCTTCGTCCGCGACCGGCAGACCGGCACCACCAGCCGGATCTCCCAGGCCCCCGGCGGCGCCCCCGCCGACGGCGCCTCCAGGGAGCAGTCGGTCAGCGCCGACGGACGCTACGTCGCCTTCCAGAGTGCCGCGGGCAACCTCGTGCCCGGCGACACCGACGGCGAGCTCGACGTGTTCGTCACCGACCGGCAGACCGGCACCACCACCCTGGTGCCCGGCCCGCGATCCGGCGAGAACACCGGTCCGGTCATCAGCGCCGACGGCCGGGTCGTCGTCTTCACCAACAACTGGCAGCTCTTCACCCACGACCTGCGGACCGGCGCCTCCGAGCAGGTCTCCGTGAACTCCGCCGAGGCCCAGGCCGACGACTGGGCCTTCGCACCCGCGCTGAGCGACGACGGCAGCAAGGTCGCCTTCTACAGCTACGCGACCAACCTCGCCGCCGTCGACACCAACCGGCAGCTGGACGTCTTCGTCCGCGACCGCACCGCGGGCACGACCGAGCGGGTCTCCGGCGGACTGGAGGGCGCCGAGAGCGACGCCGCCTCCGACCTCCCCTCCCTCAGCGGGGACGGACGGTACGTCGCCTTCGAGAGCGCCGCGACGAATCTGGTCCCGGACGACACCAACCGCCGGTCCGACGTCTTCGTCCACGACCGGGTCGCGGGTCCGGAGCCGGTCTTCGCGCTCAGCGGGCTCTCCGTCGTGCCGCACGCCGCCAAGCCCGGCCGCACCGTGCACGTCTCCGCCCACGTCAAGAACGTCGGCGAGCGCACCGGGACGTACGAGGCCGTGCTCCTGGTCGGGGACGCGGTTCAGGAACGCCGTGCCGTGCGGGTCCGCGCGGGCCACGACGTACGGGTGGACTTCACGGTGCGCCGCACGGCCGCCGGCACGTACAGCGTGCGACTCGGGCCGCTGGCCGGGGAGTTCACCGTGCGCAAGTGACCCTCGACGGCCCTGTGTGCGGCGGTCCCGCGTCCCGGTCTCCTCCGGGGCGCGGGACCGCCGCGTGCCGGTACCGCCTCAGCAGGGCTGTTCGGCCCAGATGGTCTTGCCGTCGTGGGTGTGGCGGCAGCCCCAGCGCTGGGTGAGCTGGGCGACGATGAACAGTCCGCGGCCGCTCTCGTCGAGGGTACGGGCCCGCCGCAGGTGCGGGGTGGTGCTGCTGCTGTCGGAGACCTCGCAGGTCAGCCCGCCGTCGTGGCGGATGAGGCGCAACCGGACGGGTGGCCGGGCGTGGCGGATGGCGTTGGTGACGAGCTCGCTGACGATGAGTTCGGTGGTCGGCCCGGCCTCGGCCAGGCCCCAGGCGGCGAGCTTCCCCGCCACGTGCCTGCGGGCGTGGGGGACGGCGGCGGGGTCGGCCGGCAGGTCCCAGGTGGCGACGGTGCAGCTGTCGAAGGTGCGGGTGCGGGCGGCGAGCACGGCGGCCCGGGAGCGGTCGGCTTCGGGCAGGGCGCGCAGGACGGTGCGGCACGTGGCCTCGAGGGAGGACGCGGGCCCGGTCAGGGCACGCCGGAGTTCCCGGTCGGCGGGCTCGCCGAGGCCGATGCCCGTGTGCAGCAGGAACAGCGTGCCCGCGGGGAGGTCCACCTCCGTCGTGTCGCCGGACGGCCGTGCCGTGCCCAGGGGACGGGAGGGCGGGAGGTCGACGGCCGTGACCGCGCCGTCGGGCGTGACGACGACGGGCGAGGGGTGCCCGGCGCCGGCGAGCGAGCAGCGGCCGGAGACGGGGTCGTAGACCGCGTACAGGCAGGCCGCGCTGACCCCGGTGGTCCCGGGCCGCAGACGGCCGAGCGCGTCGTCGAGGTGGGTGAGGAGCTCGTCCGGTTGCAGGTCGATGTCGGCCAGTGTGCGCACCGCCGCCCTCAATTCGGCGGCCGCCGTGCCCGCCGCCGTACCGTCCCGTGCGGCCACCGCGCCGGCGACGAGCGCCACCCTGGCGCCGGGAAGCGGTATCGCGTCGAGCCAGTGGGCGCCCGGGCCGCAGTCGTCCCACGGGGGCAGGCAGCGGCCCACGACCTCCACCGCCGCGCTGCGCGGCAGGTCCGCGCCGAGCAGGCCGTCCGGCGCACCCGGCAGGACGTCGCCGCCGTCCGGGAGGCGCGCGTGTTCCGGGGCGGCCGGGGGCGCCGCGACGCACGGCGCACCGACCGCCGCGCACTGCTTCCGCTGCAGCCGGAGCCGGACCCGGCAGAGCACGACGCTGAGGCCGAAGGAGAGCGCGGCCGCGGCGATGACGACGGTCCGGCCGCCGGCCGACACCCCGTGGATCGCGAAGCCGTAGATCGCCACGCTGGCGGCGAGCGTGGCGGCGCCGATGACGAAGGTGCGTCCGACCGGCAGGAGCACGGCGGCCACGAGGGGCGCGAACGCCGAGTACTGCGACCATCGGACCAGGCCGCCCGCCGACTCCTCCAACTGGACCGCGCACATGGCGCCGAGGTAGCCGAGGAGCAGCAGAGGGCCGAGTCGCCGCAGGAGCCGGGAGGTGGCCATGCTCGTCAGCGCCTTTCCGGGATCGGTGCTTCCGGCCGGCGCCGCCTTCCGGCCCGGCCGCCATTCACGGGGCCGTCTCCGCCGGATGCGGCGGCCGGGGCGCGGGCGGAACCGGACCGGCACCCGGCTGAGGCTGCCGCTGCACGGCCACCATCGCGAGGTCGTCGTCCAGTCGCCCGCCGGTGTGGCCGTCCAGGTCGTCGCTGACGTGCCGCAGAAGCTCGTCCGGGCCTCCCGGACCCCAGGTGCCGGCCCGGTCGAGGAGCGGGTAGAAGGCGCGCGCGGCGTCCCGGGCCTCGATGAGCCCGTCGGTGTACAGCAGAAGGGTGTCCTCGGCGCCGAAGGCGAAGGTGTCGAGGTGGAAGTCCTCCGGTGTGTCCCCGGCCAGCCCCAAGGGCGGTGCCGGCCGGCGCGCCTCCAGGGCGGTCACCCGGCCGTGCTGCCCGACCAGCGGCGGCGGGTGCCCGCAGCTCACGATCCGGACGACGCACTCGGCGTCGGGGACCTCGGCGAGGAGGGCGGTCACGAAGCGTTCCCCGGCCTCGGGGTCGGCCTCGGTGAGCTGGTCCACGTGCCGGCGGACGCTGCGTTCGAGGGAGGCCGCCAGCTCGGGCAGCGTGGCGTGGTGGTGGGCGGCCTCGCGGAACGCGCCGAGGAGGGCGGCCGCGTCCTCGACGGCGGGCAGTCCCTTGCCGCGGACGTCGCCGATCAGGAACCGCGTCACGCCGTCGGTGCGTACCGCCGCGAAGAGATCGCCACCCACCAGGGCGTGCTGCGCGGCCGCCCGGTAGAGGGAGGCGACGCGCAAGGGGCCCAGCCGCGGCGGGATCGGCCGCAGCAGTACTCGCTGGGCGGTCTCGGACACCGCCCGTACCTCGTTCAGTTCCCTCAGGTCGCGGTCGTGGAGCGCCCGGGCGGCCACGGCGAAGCACGACACCGCCAGCAGCGCGCCGACGTGGATGGGCAGGACCGACGAGTGCAGCAGCCCGTCGTGCCGGTCGACCACGAGCATCGCCGCGCTGGCGACCAGGGCCACGAACGCGGTGAACCGGGCGCGGGCGAACGCCGCGGTGGAGGTGGGGGCCGCCACCAGCAGCGGGGACAGGTGGATGGCCAGGGGTGCGAAGGACCCGGCCAGGGTGATCGCCGTGATCAGCCCGAACGGCAGGGACACCTGGGCACCGGTGCCCGCCCTCGGGAAGCGGGGGCCGGCCCGGCCGGTGTGCCACAGCCGCATCATCCACCGTCCGCCGGCCACGCCTTCCCCGGGTGGGCGGGCGCCGCGGCCTGCCCGCGCCGCCGACGGGACGGGGGGAGAGAAGAGGTTCATGGGGGGTCCTGCGAGGGGTTCGAAAGCCGTGCGCGGACGCGGTGCGCGCGGTGCCGCGCGCATGCGTCCCGAGCTGCGGCGGGACCGCGTGGGTCCGCCACTGCGACGGGCGGTCCGTCCTTCTGCGCGGTGCCGGGCCAGTCGGCCGGGGCGGTCAGCGGCCGCCCGCGCGCAGGGCCCGGGACGCGACCGCCGACCCGGTGACGGGCGGGGCGGGCACTGAGGAGCGGGTCGAGGGCCGAGCCTGCCAAGGCGGGGGAGGGAGACGCGGCGGAGCTGCGGCGACCGATGACAACGCCACCGGGCGAGAGCCATCGGCACGCGGCGCCGTCCCGCCTGTTCGCGCGGCCTCTAAGACGGGCGGCTGCCGGTACGGGACGAGGCGACGGCCCCTGCCGGGGGCCGCGGGTACGGGGGCGTGGCCCGCACCTGGTGCGTCCGGGCACCGCTGGATGCGCGGACTCGTGTGGATCATGGCTCCACCGTCCTCACTGTGCCGCATCGTGGAAGCCATTGCCGCAATGCGGTGTCCAGGGTGCGACCCGGAGAGGGCATCGTCAAGGCGATCCGGTCGACGCGGTGGCCCCGCGGGAGCCGGACACCGGAGCCGGGCGCGGGGTCAACCGCCGTGGCCCCGCCACATCCGGCCCTCGGAGATGGCCGTGGCGCAGTCGATCGCCTGGGCCGCCAGACTCCGTGCCCGGCCGAGGGTGAGGCGGTGCGACGGCCCGCCGACGCTCACCGCGGCGATCACCGTGCCGTCGGTCGAGCGGACTGGTACGGCGAGGGAGTTCAACCCCGCCTCGAGCTCCTCCTCCGAGAAAGCCCAGCCCTGTTCCCGGACGTCCTCGAGCTGCCCCCGCAGTACCGCGGGGTCCACCACGGTCCGCGGCGTACGGGCCGTCAGGCCCTCGTCGAGGACGAGCGCGAGGACGGCGGGGTCGAACGCCATGAAGATCTTTCCGGCGGCGCTGGGCTGCAGGGGCATCACCTGGCCGACATGCCCGCGGTAGACGATCGAGTGCGGCGACTGCGCCCAGATCACCGTCACGCGCCTGCCGCCCTGCCGGACCTGGAGTCCGCAGCATTCGCCGCACCGGTCCCGCAGGGCCGTCACCAGGGGTCTGGCCGTGGCGATGAGATCCGAGGCGGCGGTGGCCGAGGCCGACCAGGCGATCACCCGCAGACCGATGCTGTAGGTGGTCCCCTCGCGCTGGAGCAGGCTCTCCTGGACGAGCGTGCGCAGGATGCGCGCGACGGTCGAGGCCGGCAGGCCGGTCCTGCGGGCGATCTGCGACGCCTGGAGGCGGGGAGTCGTGGCGGAGAAGCAGTCCAGGATCCGGGCCGACTTCTGCACCACCTGGACGGAGCCGTTCGCCGTCCCGTTGTGGTCGTGATCAGAGGTCATGGCCGCTTCGCCCTCTCTCCTGCCCGCAGGGCGGGAGGCGTTTCCCGCATCGCGGCATTTCCCCACTGTCGGCGCCGTGCGGCGAGGGGTCAAGCGAGGCGGCCCTTGCCCGCGCGCAGGGCCGCCGCACCTCACAGGCGGTCGAAGGCCGGGGGCACCGGCAGAGTGGACCACCGGGGAACGGGCCAGGCGACGACGAAGGCGCGGCCGATCACGTCGTCCACGGGCACGAATCCGCCGCCCTCCTGCCGGACGTGGGCCCGGGAGTCCTGCGAGGCGTCGCGGTGGTCGCCCATCACCCACAGCCGGCCCTCGGGGACCTTGACCGTGCCGACCGGGAGGTCGTCGCACGGGGTGGCGCCGGGGTAGATGTACGGCTCGTCCAGGGGCGTCCCGTTCACCGTGACCGGTTTGCCGCGCTCGCACTCCACCGTGTCGCCGCCGACCGCGATCACGCGCTTGATCAGGTCCTGCTCGTCGGCCGAGGGCATGACGCCGACGAAGGCGAGGGCCTCCGTGATCGCGTGCCGGACGCCACTGGTCTCCTGCGGCGGCTGGTCGCCCAGCCAGCCGCCCGGATCGCGGAAGACGACGACCTCGCCGCGCTGCGGCTGCGCGCCGAACCACGGGGTGAACTTGTCGACCAGGACCCGGTCGCCCACCTGCAGGGTGTTCTGCATCGAGCCCGAGGGGATGGAGAAGGCCTGCACGAAGAACGTCTTGATCCCGAGGGCCATGACCAGCGCCACGATGATCAGGACGGGCAGCTCCTGCCACCAGGGGCGTGGCGCGCGGACGGTACGGGGCCGCTTGCGGCGGCCCGGGGCGTCCGGTGTCTCCGGGGTGCCCTCGTCGGTGCCGAGGGCATCCGGCCGGCCGTTCTCCCCAGCGGTCATGCCTGCTCCTTCGCGCGTTCGGTGCGACGGGCCGTGTCCCGGCCCGTACACCTGAACGATCAGGAGTTCCCGCGATCCCCGGACCCCGTTCCGCCAGGCGGTACGGCCCGCGGCCCGGGGCCCGCGGCCCGACCTCGCGAGCAGGCACCGACCGTGGCCTTCACCCCCGCGGCGGCCGTCCCGGAGGCCGCGTCCTCTCCGGGCGCGGTACCGGACAGGCGGACGCCGCGCAGCCGCCCCGCGCCGCCGAGGGTCACCCGCAGCGACGTCACGGCGGGCAGGTCCGCGTCACGGCGGGGATGGGTCACCGTCCACGCCTCCGCGGATCCGTCCTCGGGCGCCTGCCGTCGAGCCGGGGCGACGGTGAACCGGTGGTGAGCGGGATTCCTCACGTCCGCCTCACGCCGCGGTCGCACATACTGGACGGCCCGGACAGGGAACGACGGACGGAGGCGGGCGGCCGGTGCGCCGAGTGATGATCGAGGACGAGCGGCCGCCGTCGGGAACCACGGCAGGCGGGTGCGGCGGTGGCGGCGGCGGCGCGGGCGGTGCCGGCGTATGAGGATCGTCCCCCGGTGGATCGCCGAACGGCGCGGAAGCCTGCGGCTGCGGCTGACCGCCGTCTTCGGCGCGATGTTCTTCCTCGCGGCGGTGGTGGTGCTCGCCGCCACCGTGCTCCTGGTCCACCGCTACGGCCAGCACCACCCGTCGGCCGCCACGTACTTCAAGTTCGACCCGCCGCTGACGCCGCAGCAGGCCCGGCAGTTGTCCATCGAGAGGGAACAGGCCGCCGCGGGCCAGCAGGCGGACACGCGCGCCGACGTCCTGTGGATGCTGAAGTGGGGCTCGCTCGTCGCCACGGGCGTGGGAGTGACCGCCACCGCCGCCGGCTGGCTGGTGGCCGGCCGGCTGCTGCGGCCGCTCACCTGGATCACCGGCACGGCCGAGCGGGTCGCCGGGCGCACCCTGCACCAGCGGATCGCGCTGAAGGCCCCGCCCGGCGAGGTCAAGAGCCTCGCGGACTCCTTCGACCGGATGCTGGAGCGGCTGGACGAGTCCTTCGCGGGCCAGGGCCGGTTCATCGCGAACGCGGCCCACGAGCTGAAGACCCCGCTGGTCATCAACCGCACCCTCGTCGAAGTGGCCATGAACCGCCGTGACGCTCCGACGCAGGTGCTGAACCTGGGCGCGGACCTGCTCTCGGTCAACGCCCGTCACGAGCGGCTGGTCGACGCCCTGCTGGCCCTCGCCCGCTCCGAGAACGGGACCGTCGACCGGCTTCCCACCGACCTCGCCGAGGTGACCGCCTCGGTCGTCGAGGCCGCCGCGCCGGCTGCCGAACGCGCCGGAGTCACCGTCCACACGTGGCTGTGCCCGGCCCCGCTGGAGGGCGACCCGGTGCTGCTGGAGCAGCTCGCCCGCAACCTCCTCGACAACGCCGTCCGCTACAACGTCTCCGGCGGCACGGTCCATGTGACGACCGAGGCGGTCCCCGAGGGCGTCCGGCTGACCGTGGCCAACACCGGGCCCGTCGTGGCCCCCCACGAGGTGCCCGTGCTCTTCCAGCCCTTCCGCAGGCTGACCGACCGGGTCGGCGCGGCCAAGGGCAGCGGCCTGGGGCTGTCCATCGTGCAGGCCGTCGCGCGCACCCACGGTGGTGACGCGGACGCCGCGGCCCTCCCGGACGGCGGCCTCGCCGTCACCGTCACCCTGCCCGTGCGGGGCGTGAACGCGGGACGGTAGCGGGGCGGCACGTCCGGGCATCCGGCAGGCCGGAGCCGGGCCGTGGTCCACGGCCGAGGCGGTCCCGAAGGTCTCAGGGCGACGGGCATACGTGCTCTCCGCGACCGGGACGGGCCGGGCGCGGGCGGGAACCGGGGCCCGGCTCCATTCCGTTGGAGCGGCCGATAGCGGGCCGACGGCACCCCTCCTCCCGGCGGAGGACGGGTGCCGTCGGCCCGGGCGTGCGTTCAGCCGCAGTGGCCTGCCGGGCGCGTCCGGGTCACCAGGTCGAAGGACGTGGTGGTGGTGTCGAGCCACAGCACGCGGTTCCCGGTGCCGGCGACCGCGTGGGTCTGCCGGCCGCGGCCGCACGAGACGCGGCCGAGGGCGGCTCCCTTCGAGGTGTACTGGTACAGCTTCGTGTCCAGGTACGGCGTGCCCGTCGGGGAGATGGGGTCGACCGTGAGCGTGACCGCCGTGTCCGACGCCGTCAGGGTCCAGGCACCGAGCGTGGCGGCCGAGGTCGCCGGTATGACGTCGGTGCCGCCCGAGCCGTCGAGGCCGCTGCGGCGCAACGCGGTCTGGCCCTGGTCGAAGGGGTCCTCGTCCACGAGGAGGTACACGCCGGAGGACGTGGCCACGGGGCGGCTGGACCACACCGCGCGGCCGGGGGTGCCGAGCCCGGTCCTGCCCGTCCTGGTGTCGTAGACGTCGACGACGGTACGACGGTGGTCGGGGTCGTCGCCCCACCAGCCGCTGACCGTGTACGCGATGCGCCCGTCCTTGACGGAGGGCGACTCGGCCCGGACGTAGGCGTCCCCCGCAGCGGCGTCGGGGCGGTTCAACGGGACGGTGCGCGGGGCGGCATCGGTTCCCTTGAGGTAACGGACGCTGGTGCGGCCCTCGTTGTCGTTCTCGTACCAGGCCACGATGCCGCCGTCGATGCTCAGACCGCCGATCGAGGTGGACGAGGTGCTGTAGAGCCGCTGCGCCGGACCCCCGCCCACGGGTGCGGACATGAGGTCGTAGGTGTCGCCGACGGCCAGCCACACCACGCGCTTGCCGTCGGTGACGGGGCTGAGGTGGTAGCGCCCGTCCTCCGGGGAGACGCGGCGGGGCTTGCCCTTGCCGTCGGTTCGTCCGGTCCACACCGCGTACGGCTCGGCGCTGTCGGCGCTGGACCGGGGGACCGCCCACCAGCCGCCGCCCGTGGCGGGAGCGATGTCCTCGGCGATGCCGGTCTCCAGGGTGCCGAGCCTGCCGAGCAGGACGTCGCTGTCGAGGCCGAGGTTCTTCTCCCAGCCGGGGACGATGCCGTGGGCGTCGAAGGCCTTCTTGACCTTGGCCAGGCGGTCGCCCTTGACGTGCAGGGACTTGGCGGCAGCGAGGACCGCGTCACGGCCCTCGTCGAAGCCGTCGAGGGGCGTGATGTAGGAGGTGAGCGCCTTGTAGACGATGCGGTCGGCGAGTTCGCCGCCCAGGCTCTCGCGCAGGTCCCACAGCGCGCCGCCGAAGATGTGCGAGTTGAGGTGCACGCCGCCCTGGTCGTTGCGCGACCCGAGGGGCATGCTGATGAAGTCCCCGGTGCCCGCGCCGTCGTTGAGGTCGCGGAAGGCGCACTCCCGCGGCGACAGCGTGCGGCAGAGGTCGCCGCCGATGAGGCCGGCGTCGGGGTCGTCCATGGGGGTGCCGCTCGCGGTGATGTCGATGACGTTGCCGAAGTAGTCGGCGATCGCCTCGTTCATGGCGCCGGACTGGCCGGCGTAGACGAGGTCGGCGGTGTGCTCGACGACGCCGTGGGTCATCTCGTGGCCGACGACGTCCAGGTCGGAGGCGAGGGAGCGGTACTCGTCGTCACCCGTGCCGTAGACCATCTTGCCGCCGTCCCAGAAGGCGTTCACCCAGGGATAGCCCAGTTCGGCGGTGACGCCGACGAGGGAGTTGACGGCCATGCCCTTGCCGTCGAGGCTGTCGCGCTTGAAGGTGCCGCGGTAGTACTCGTACACCTTCCCGGCCGCCCAGTGGGCGTCCACGGCCCCGCTCTCGGTCAGTTCCCGGGGCGCCTTCGGGGTGGGCATGGAGAACGGCACGACGCCTTCGGGCCACCCGCCGTCGAGGTCCATCCACCACAGGGTGGAGGCGTCCCAGGTCTGGATGGCGTTGTGGTTCTGGCTGTCGGCCATGTGCGCGGTGTCGCGCAGCAGGTACTGCCCGGTGCCGGCGTCCTTGGTGAGGTTCAGCGGGACGGTGGTGCCGTTGAGCAGGGTTCCGCTGCCGGTGACCCCCGCCGATCCGGTCGCCGGGGTACCGGGCTTGCCCGGGCGAGGGGAGGTGCCGCTTTGCCGCGCGGCCGCGGCGGGCGTCGCGGCAGTGAGGGTCCGCAGACTGCCGGCCTCGAAGCGGAGGACGCCGGTGGCGGCGTCGACGTAGACCTCCTGGACCACGGGCGCGCCGGTGGACGGGTCGGTGCCGCGCACGGTGACGTGCCGGGCCAGCACGCCCTTGCCGGTGGGCAGCACGATCAGCCCGCGGTCCGTTCCGGTGAGACCGGCCGTCGCCGCGGCCCGGGAGGGCGCGGCCCCGGTGACCGGCCGCGGTCCGTCGGCGAGCCGGTTCCCGACCTGGTGGACGGCGCGTTCCACGGCGGTGGTGGTGGGGAGGGTGGGGCGGGTGGTGTCGACGTCGAGTGCGGTGAAGTAGGAGCCGGAGGTGCCGGTGACGGTGCGTGTGCCGTTCTTGTGGGTCATGCGGACGACGTATTGGGCGCCGAGGACGGGGATGCCGTGGTGCTTTTGGCCGAGGCGGACGGTTTCGGTGCCGTCGGTGTCGGTGGTGACGGAGTCGGTGGTCAGGTCGCGTGCGGG